>CALEBD010000399.1 GCA_937944945.1 uncultured Clostridium sp.
TACGGGGAGAATTACGGAAAAAGAATTTTCCGAATGTCCACAGTATACGTTTTACATAGATCCATTTGGAGTAGTTTAGGTGATTACGGTTTTCTGCTATGTTGAGTTCCATGGATATTTACTAATTTATTCTTATTCATAAACGAATTCAGGTTTGGGGCTTTGTCCTAGAATCCATTCATATAATTGTTTCATTTTGGATGCAACGGCTTCTATCGAATAACTATTTTCCATTAATTTTTTACCTCTTTCTCCCATAGCTTTTAACTCTTCATTCGGGGTGCTAATAGCTTCTTTTATGGCTTCTTTTATGGCTTCAGAACTGTATTCTACCCACCAGCCACAATGATGAGTATTTAACTCTTCCCATGGGGAGCCATAGGTTGCAATACAAGGTATTTTACGTACAAGCCCTTCTAATATAACGTTCCCTAAATTTTCAAATTCACTAGGCATTACTAATACAGATATAGAGGCTATTGCTTCGTCTTTTTCTTTTCCTGATAAAAAACCTGTAAAATGAACATTATGTAGATTTAATCGTTTAACTTCTTTCTTCAAAAAAGATTCATATTGACTATCTCCACCTCCAATAATTAGTAATTCTGACTTTTCTTTTTTTAATTCTGTGAAAGCATAAATTAGTCCTTCTACATTTTTTCGTGGAGATAGTCTTCCTAAATACCCTAACCGAAAAATATTATCTTTTTTTGTTTCTGTATATTCTTTGATCTCAATGGGATTAGGAATGATGGCAATTGGAGATGTTATACCTAGATTGCGGCAATGAATCATTTCATCTTTGCATGTCACTTGTATACAAGCGGCTTTGTTTAATGTTTTGAGTAGTCGTAATTTTAAAGAAAGTTTTTTGAATATTTTGTTTGACTTTGCTATATCTTGTGGATAAAGCATTCCTCTTGGAGTGATGAGGTATGGCTTCCTTTTTTGAATTGCAATATCAGCTATAGCATATGTTGGGTACTGCCATACTCCTTGTGCATGATAAATGTCAAAATCACCGATAGCTTTTATATTCCTTTTGTATGATGGGGAGTAGTCTAGCTTGGGAATAATAGGTGGGTCCGTATAATGTACAGGTACTTCTGTCCCTTTTAATTTTCCGTTAGGTGATAAGGGAAACATAATAATTTCTGCATCAATTCCTTGTTGTTGCAAACCATAAAGCGTATAATAAGTACTCATTGCTGGTCCTCCAGCATTTACGTCTAATGTGCCACTATGTAAAATTTTCATGTTTTTATTTTCCTATACAATGGTAAATAAATCCCATTTCTTTTATTTCTTCAGCATCATAAATATTTCTACCATCTATAATGACTGGAACTTTCATTGATTTTGCGATAACTTTCCAACTAGGTAGACGAAATTGTTTCCATTCTGTCAGCAGTAGAAGGGCATCTGCATCTAATACAGCGTCATACATGTCATTAGCATAAATTACTTTGTTACCAATGCGTCGTTTACATTCATCCATGGCTATAGGATCGAAAACCTTTATTATACATCCTGCCTTTAATAATAGATTGATAATTACAAGAGAAGTTGCTTCTCTCATATCATCTGTTTCTGGCTTAAATGCTAATCCCCATAATGCAATAGTTTTTCCTTGTAATTTGCCATTATAATGTTTTTTCAGTTTTTTATACAAGATAGTTTTCTGTTGTTCATTTACTTCTTCTACTGCTTTTAAGACATGCATGTTATAACCATTTTTTTCAGCTGTTTTAATTAAAGCTTTTACGTCTTTAGGGAAACAACTGCCTCCATAGCCACAACCAGGATATAAGAATTTACTTCCAATACGATTGTCTGAGCCAATACCTTTTCGTACCATATTGACATCTGCACCTACCAATTCACACAGATTTGCTATATCATTCATAAAACTGATACGAGTAGCTAGCATACTATTAGCGGCATACTTTATCATTTCTGCTGAAGGAATGTCTGTGAAAATTACGCGAAAATTATTAAGTAAGAATGGACGGTAAAGCTTTGTCATTAGTTCTTTAGCCTTGTCTGATTCTATACCTACGACTACACGATCTGGACTCATAAAATCTTTAATAGCTGCTCCTTCTTTTAAAAATTCAGGGTTGGATGCTACATCAAAAGGTATATTCATTCCACGCTTGTCCAGTTCTTCTTGAATAGTGCTTTTTACTTTTTGGGCAGTTCCTACAGGTACTGTAGATTTAGTAACTATTACAAGATATTTATTCATATTACGTCCTATAGTTCGTGCTACTTCTAATACGTAACTTAAGTCAGCACTTCCATCTTCATCAGGAGGTGTCCCTACGGCACTGAATACTATTTCTACGTCATTTAGGCATGTGGTAATGTCAGTGGTAAAATTTAAGCGACCTTCTCGATGATTGCGAAGTACCATTTCATCTAGCCCAGGTTCATAAATAGGAATTAGACCTTGTAATAATGCATTGATTTTTTCTTTATTCACGTCTACGCAAGTAACATTTACACCCATTTCGGCAAAACATGTGCCTGATACTAGACCTACGTAGCCTGTACCTACAATTGCTATATTCATAAGATTATATTATGCTTTAAAATTATTATTTATCCTTATATGTATCTCCCCAAAAGAGACCTATTATTTTATCTGGTAGAATATTTAAGACAAACAGATATATAATAAATGTGGTTGCTTTTATTATTCCGAAATGCTTTTTTCTAAAGTAAAAATTGATTATAGGATTAGAGCCAAGTGGAGAATAGAGTTTCTTAAAACGTTCTTTTAATGAAACTCCCCATTTTCTTACTCTACAATAATTATTGCAATAACCAAAAGCTATGGGGATTCTTGTTGCGTATACTTTGATTCCGTTTTCCTGTGCTCTTAGCCCGTAATCTACATCACCCAGATCGTGATGATATATAGGATCTATAATACCTATTTGATCAACAACAGATCTAGGAATCAAAACAACATTTCCATTCATGAATTTTATTTCCTGTGGATATTTGTTAGGTTGGACTAATTTTTTATGTACATCGCTTCCTCCATATAAAATTTTATTTTTGTTAAAATCTTCGATGAGACCAGATATAATACAATGTGAGTTGTTTAGAGTTTGGCATTCTATTAGTTCTTTCAAAAAAAAAGGATATAATTTAATATCATCATTTAGCCATAGATAGTAATCATAATTTTCTTTTATAGCCTCTTTCCATGCTGTGTACATACCACGACTCCAAAATAAATTTCCATTACCTTGTATTAAATAAACTTGTGGGAACTTTTGGTGTATTAGTGTTGAAGTACCATCTGTTGAATTATCATCAACTAGATATACTTTGCATGTTGGTATTATTTCAAATAAAGAAGCAAGACACTGAAAAGTTTTCTCTTTTCTATTATAACATGTGAGTATAGCTGCTATTTTCATATATCTGTTCCTTCAAATAATCGTTTTATATTGTTTTTTACAACTTTAGCAGGACTACCAGCTAAGACAGAAAACTCAGGAGTTAAAGAATAATCTTTGTTACATAAACTATTAGAGGCTATTATTACATTATTAGGAGTTATAGTTCCTTTCATTATACTACATCTATTTCCAATCCAGTTAAATGATCCGATATTTATAAGAGTATCTTTTTCAAGAATTTTGTTGGATAATAAATCTTTCATATAATGAAAATTAGTGTCAAATATTTGACATTCCCAACTGAAAGCAATTTCATCCCCCAAAGTAATCGATTTTTCACAATATAGTTTATTTAAGGCTCCTAATTTTACTTTATTTCCTGTTGTTAGTGTTGCGGATGAAGCTACGTGTATATAACTTCCTATGCCAACTTCTGTAATACCTTTTATTATCCATGTTCCACTTATATCTATTATTACAGGATTTCTTGGAAACATTTCACTACCTCGGCCTCCTATCTTAATCATTCCTCGATGAATATTTTCATTTTTTATAATGATTTTTCCTTTTAAATTTTTGAATCGGACTTTATAGTAAAAGTCAAATGGTAATTTGATAGCTTGTTTAAAAGGAAGTTTCTTAAAATTGAAATATAAAATAGCAATCCAATTATGAACAAAAATAATTGTTACGATTTTGTTTATATATTGATACATATTGTTTTAGTTGTTTTTTTTGTTGCGAATATTTTGTATTGTATTCATTATGTCTTCATTATATTTTTCCCATGGTCTCATTTGAGCGGTATGTATAGCATTTCTACCTACTCGTTCAATTTCATTTGGATGATTTAAAATATAGTTTAACTTATCTATGATACTAAGAGAGGATCGAGAAGAGATTATCCAGCCATTGATGTCGTTTTTTATTAAGTCAGCTGCTCCGCAGTTATTGGTAGTAATGACAGGAGTTCCTTGGGACATAGCTTCAGTAACAACCATTCCAAAGCCATCGCTTAGAGTTGGGAACAATAAAATATCACATTTACGCATTTCTTGTAATACTTTTTGATGGGGAAGACTACCAAGGTAATTGTATTTTTTTAGGTTTTTATGCAGTAAAGGGACATCTAGGTTACCAGATCCTACAATAGATAATTCGACTTTATCTTTAAAATGGTCAATGGCTTCAAACATATATGATAACCCTTTCAATTGATGTAATCCTCCTACATATAATAATTTTATTTTTTGTGTTATAGGTCTATATTCTTTGGGTGATATAGGAGGAAAACCATATGGAATAGAATATATATTGTCTGCATTATAACCATATTTTATTAAAGTACTTTTTACGTAAGAACTTGCAACAAATATGCAATCTGCTAATTTAAGCTCTTCATCAATAATGTGCAGATTTTTTTGATTTTTGTAGACATATATACAATCAGACCATTGGGGATTTTGTTTTTTTTCTAATTGTGCTATATCAATGATTTCTTTGTAATATGCAATCGGCAAATCATAAAAACATAATTTGTTATATTTTTGACAAGCTTTAAAGATATCTAAAGCTCCATGAGCATAACAATATGCTCCTAGAATTTCTTCATTTTTAGAAATAATAAAATTGCTGATTTTTTTATTGAGTTGGATATTAATATTGCCGCTAGTAATATTAATATGTAATTTTTGAGAAATTTTTGATAAGCGTAGTAGTTCTTTCCATGGGTAACAATATGTTCTGCTTTTAATATTTTCATCATACTCTCTTCTTAAAAATTTTTTTAATCCAACTAGAGGGAGTATTTTGTATAAAAATGTATGTGGAAAAACAGCTATTGTTGTATGAAAACTATGTAATTTATTATGAGTTGATAGTGCGGAAAGAACTCCTCTGACATTTTGATTTCCAAAGGGATGATATAAAAGTATTCTTTTCATGTTGAGCTTTATATTGGATTAGTTTCTTGTTTATGCTTTTTTTTCGTGTCCCATATTTTAGTGTTATTAGAGAAAAGGAAACTGCTATAATTGTAAAGCCTAATGGCACAGTACCACCTAAATTACCTTGTGGTAATAAAAAAAGAGTATTAGGCAGAAAAATGAATGGTAGTATATTTTTTTTAAAAACAATACGTTGAATTGTTGTTATTGTTATTTTGAAACAAAGTATAATTCTAATAAGAATAAAAATCGTTCCTAAAATAAATCCTGATTCATAAATAATCCTAGTCCATTCTTCATCTGTTATTATGTTATGTCCAATAATTTTAATTCCTACTCTAGTCATACTGCCTATCCCATATCCAAAAGTAGGAGAGTCTATTGTCCATGCTCTAATTAAAGCACCAAAATACCGATTGCCAATTGTACCGCTTAAAACATTGCCTTCACTATGTTGAGCACTTTCAAATCTAGCAGCAAATACATTTATAAAGAGTTGAATAGATTCAAATTGCGTGAGTATAGGGACCAGGAGGCAAATTGGAATTATAAATTTAAAGATTGAATTTGTATTTTTGTGTGTAATAAAAAGTCCAATAATGAGGAAAATAAAAATAGCTATAGTTTGAAATAAAAGTGTACGAGAAATAGATAAAGGAATTGTAATGAGAAACATTATCATGGCAACATATAATACATACTTATTTATTGTTGCATATATTTGAGCTCTTTTATCAAAAAAATAAGTCATTAAAAATGTGCAAACGAAAGTTTGAAAACATACGAAACCTTGGGTAAAAGAAAATATTCCAGAGGGTCTAAAATATCCTAAAGCACCTCCAAAACCAGATCCTTCCATATTGTTTCCAATACCCCTATTTACCCATGCTGTTTGTGGTGAATAGAATTGAAGTATAACTAAAACTGTCATAGGTATTGAGATATAGATACAATATCTGGCAATATTATATAAATCTTTGATTGTAAGTATCTTGCTAATTACAAAAATACAAGGAATATATAACATAAATACACGTGCACCAAACATACAAACTAAAAGGTTCGCATTAGGGAATGTTAACGAAATCAGTAAAGCTATAAAACTGATAAAAAAAGAGATTTTTGCAATAGGGTGGTTTATCAATCCTTTTTTTAAGCCTTGGATGACAAGAAGTAGGGCAAAAGGGTCTCTTATTATTAATAAAGGGGTCGCTAATGAAGGAAAAATCCATTTTCTAATAGCTCCTTCGAAGAGAAGTAAAAAAAGAAATATATAAATTATGTTTTTTTCCAATATATATTGCTTATGTATTATTTGTGCATTTTGCATATTTTGGTGTTATAATGACTGGTTATTATTTTATTTATCGTAATTTTTTCCTGTTTATTAAGTCCACAAATATAAATTATGATTAAAAGCGATATACTATTACATAATAGTATAAAAACTAGTCCCCATAAACTATGTGGCGTCAAATATGAAATACTATAACAGATGATACACGAAAAACATGCTACATATATACACGGTAATATTATTTGATGTAGGATTTCACGAATGTTAATTATGCAAACTTTTGATGCTAAATAAGTACGTAAGCAACAAGTTAGTATATCAAAAAAAACGATACATACAATCATATAAATAGGATTTTCTGTTATGTTACAAATAAAATAACTAACAGGTAATACCAGTATATAAAAACTATCTGGAATAATCATGAATTTAGCGATTTTATTAGTTGCTAGAACTGCTGCTCTTATAGGTTCAAAAGCTGCATAGGTTAAGCTGATAAATACTATGCATTGGGCAAATGCTACTGTATATTCTGGAACTTCTCCTAGCCAAAGCTTCATGATGTATTCTGTACGAAACAGGAAAGGAATCATAATAAAATAAATTAGAAAAACTTCCATTTTGCTACCTGTGTAAATTAATTTTTTATGCGCTTCCATTTCTCCACTGGCATATGTTTTTGTTATTTGTGGAGAAATTGCTTTTAATAAATTAAGTGCAAATGATAAAATTGAATTTTTGAGTTGTAAAGCAATGACATATACGGCATTAATTGTAACTCCGAAAGTCCAATTAATAACAAAAGTAATCCCTTGAGTGGAAATCATTTGCAATATACTGGAAGAGGTTGATATGCCTGCAAATTTGCTAATTGATTTTAATAGTTCTGGATCTATTTTCCAATGATAATGTGTTTCTTTGAAATGGGAATGGCAGTATAATTGATAGATGATTCTTATTAAAATACTAATACCTGCCATCATAATGCCGTACATTAATAATCTTTCGTTTGAAATGAAGGAAAGACAATATGCTGCACTGCAATTTAATATAACCTGTAAAATGGAAATAAAGGCAAAAGCATCCATTTTTTCGTGTGCTATGATTAAAGCATTGTATGGGATGCTAATCATATTTATAATACAGGTTAATGTTGATAGCTGAAAGACCCAAAATGCAGCTTGCATACTTGAAGTAGGAATATTTATTTTATGATAAAGTACCCAGACTCCTATAATCTCTAGTAAAAGTAGTACGCAGAAAGCTAAAATAAAGATAACATTTAAAGACGAACAAAAAACATTGTTCATATTACCTTTCTGACTGCCCAATTCATAGGTAAGGAAACGTTGTACAGCACTAGTTATGCCACTTGTAAATATAGTAAACATACCTACTATACTACCTACTACCCCGTAAACTCCCATATCTTCTACACCTAGATTATTTAATACCAAACGTGTGGCATATAGATTTAACCACATGGTAAATAACATTCGTAAATAGAGTAGTAGCGAATTTTTTAAAATTCTATTTTTATTGAAGTTCTTATGCATAGTTTCTAACAATGGCGTTTTTTTCGAGTCTTTTTATATATGTCATAATCACCACCTAATAATGATTCTACAATCAAATTGGAGTGTACACATTTTCGCTTTTTAAATTCTTTTGCTGGATTACCCCCCACTACTGACATGGGGTCTGTATTTTTGACAACTACGCTTCCACTACCAATAACACTGCCATAACTTATGTTACGGCAACTAGGTAATATAAGGACATTTGTAGGGATCCAAACATAATCTTCAATAGTAATGCCATAGTTTTTTAGATTCCAATCGGGGGAGTCTATATTATGTGATGTTGTAATAATTTCTGTTCCTGCTCCAATAATGACATGGCTTCCTATTGTTACAGAAGAACATATGTCTATTTTATTTGTTTGAATGGAACTGTGATTTCCTATTGTTAAATTGGAATTGGCTCTTTTGGCTAAGCTTATAGGCATAATAACACCTTCTCCGATGGTCGCTCCACGCTTACATGCAATTCTTCTTGCTCGTGCATATTTGAAGTTTTGTTTCCAACGAACAATAAGACCTATAAAGTAACGTAACAGGCTACGATCTTGAACATTCTTTTCATATAATGTACGATTGTCTAACATATTGTTTTGTGTGTTATTTGTTTATTTGGGGCTTTCTGATATCATTCTTTATACCCAAAATCCAAACTCTCTTTTTTCATTTTGACGACTTCAATGGAAGGATCTAGTGTTTGAATCAACTTTTTGTAGAAGTTGAATTCTGATGCTTTTAGTTTATATCCCAAAAATATTCGTTTTATTTTTATGGATAGTGCTTCTCTGTCTTTGGCGGTTTTAATATAACGCACTTCTTCCTCATAATTCCATTGTATAGATTTTATTTTGAGGATATCTGATAAACTAGAAGTGTCCGCAATTTTAAATGATGAGGATTGATATTTTACTTCTATGCGCTCCCAGCTTTTTGCTGTTACTTCTATTTCTATGCAGCATCCTTTGTGCTCTTCTGCATAGTGAGTCCACATGATACCAATATCATTTTTTTTGGAGAGAGAGCAAATATACGTTTTTTGTTTTTGATCTTTTAAGTCCTCTATGATCTCATGCGGTATCTTATAATTATATCTGAAACTACCTTCCATGGGATCATTCAGTTCGGTGTATAGGGCACCATAAAGTTTTTTGTTCAGAATAATTTCTAAGAAGCGTTTGAGGTTGCTTAGTCCTCGATATTTATAAAGTACTTCTTTTTTCATTGTCTTTTTTTAATGAGGGTTATAAATACTCTATTAATAGTACCCTTTTTCTTTCATTTTTTCGAGAAAATCGTAAGCACTCAATTTAGGGCATCCCCCTTCGAAAGGGCACTTTTCAGTGCCCT
>CALEBD010000400.1 GCA_937944945.1 uncultured Clostridium sp.
TATATTTTATAGATAAATTATATAAAGAAGTATTTTCTATAGATTTTTAGGGGGATTATATATGAAAAATAAGTTTAAGGTTGTAGGGAGTTTATCATGGTTTCAGAGAATGATTTTAATAATACTTCCAATTGTAATAGTAGTTTTGGCAATGGGAATAGGTAGAATGGTTATATCCCCTGTGGAAGTCTTAAAGTCAGCCTTTGAAAAATTCGGATATGAATACAGTGTAAATCCTCAAAACGAAATAGTACTTTGGACGATTAGATTTCCTAGGATAATACTTGCACTTCTTGTTGGAGCTGGGCTTTCTGTTGCAGGATGTGCATTTCAAAGTTTGTTTTCAAATCCACTAGCGACACCTGATACACTAGGCGTTGCATCAGGGACGAGCTTTGGAGCAGCACTTGGTATATTACTTGGCTTTGGTCTTTTAGGAATACAATTTTGTGCACTTGTATTTGGAATAATTGCAGTCGGGCTTACTTATATATCAGGGACTGGTAGAGGGCACAATATGAATACAATTGTGCTTGCTGGGATAATGATTGGATCGTTGTTTTCTGCACTTGTATCTTTTGTAAAATTTGTTGCAGATTCTGAATCACAACTTCCAGCTATAACTTATTGGCTTATGGGGAGTTTGGCATCAGCTAGTTATAAGACTTTACTTTTAGGGGCTCCATTTATAATAGTCGGAATTTTCGTACTTTATCTACTTCGCTGGAGATTAAATATATTGATGCTATCAGAAGATGAGGCGAAGTCATCAGGAACTAATATAAAATTACTTAGAACAATAACTATAATAGCGGCAACTTTAGTTACAGGTTCTTGTGTGTCTATGTGCGGCCAAGTTGGTTGGGTAGGTCTAATAATACCTCATATGTGTAGGATGAAATTTGGAAATAACCATCTTTCTTTAGTGCCAGCATCAATAAGTATAGGTGCAGTATTTATGGTTATAGTCGATACAATTGCTAGAAGTCTAGTTGCAACTGAAATTCCAATTTCGATACTTACAGCAATAGTGGGAGCACCATTTTTTATAACTCTTATGAGAAGAAGCGGAGGTTGGCAACTATGATACTTTCAGTTGAAAATGGATGTTTTTCATATAAACATTCTAAAGATAATCTATTAGAAAATATAAACTTTTCAGTAGAGCCTGGGGACTTAGTTGCAATACTTGGACCTAATGGGGCTGGAAAGACGACTTTACTCAGATGTATAATGGGATTTTTAAAATGGAATAGTGGAAAATCGACATTAGATGGAGAAAATATAAGAGATATACCTCACAAAAAGCTTTGGAAAGATATTGCATATGTTCCACAAGCAAAATCTACAGTAGCAGCCTATACTGTTGAGGAGATGGTTCTGCTTGGAAGAAGCAGTCATTTTAGTATGTTGTCACTTCCAAAAGAACAAGACTTAGAAATTGTGCATAAGGTCATGGATGAGATGAATTTAACTAAATTTGCTCATAAAAAATGTTCACAAATAAGTGGTGGAGAGCTCCAAATGGTGTTGATTGCAAGAGCATTAGTATCAGAACCAAAGATACTTATTTTAGACGAGCCAGAGTCAAATCTCGACTTTAAAAATCAACTTCTCATATTAGATACAATGACTAAATTATCTAATCAAGGCATAAGTTGTATTTTTAATACTCACTATCCAACACATGCTCTACAAAGGGCGAATAAGTCATTTTTACTAAGCAAAAGTGGCAAGTATTTGTTTGGAGAGACGAGAGAAGTTATAACAGAAAAAAACATAGAAAGAGCATTTGGAGTAAAGGCAGTAATAGGTGAAATAGAAACTCCAAACAATATATTAAAAGATGTTATACCGCTTAAAATAACAAAAAATAGCGATATAGACATACTTCTTGATAGAGATGAAATTTCTACAGAGAGAAAAGTTGCAGTAGTATCTATAATAACTGATCACTCTGATGTTTCTGAAAAGATAAATAAATTACTTAGCAAAAATAAAAAATACATAATAGGCAGAATGGGGATGCCTTATGAAGATAGAGGAATATCGATTATAAACGTGACTTTAGATGCTCCAGAATATGTTATACAGACATTAGTATCACAACTTAATTTTTTACAAGGGGTAAGTGTAAAGGCTATATATTCTCAAGTTGAATTTAAAAAATAAAAATCTCGAAATAATATATAAATAGATTTAAGGGGGAGTTAAGTATGATAAAGATAGCGGTTTATGGAAAAGGGGGAATAGGTAAATCTACTACAATTTCAAACCTATCAGTAGCTTTATCTAAAAAGGGATTAAAAGTTATGCAGATAGGGTGTGACCCAAAGGCCGATTCCACAACAAATCTACATAATGGCAGTGAAATAAATACTGTTTTAGATTTAGTTCGCAAAAAAAAGGACAATTTTGAATTAAATGAAATGGTAGTTGAGGGGTATAATGGAATATTGTGTGTCGAAGCGGGAGGGCCCACTCCGGGAATGGGTTGCGCAGGTAGGGGCATAATAACAGCTCTTGAAAAATTAGAGCAAAAGGGTGCATATGAAGCTTATAAACCAGATATAGTTTTTTATGATGTGCTTGGAGATGTAGTCTGTGGAGGTTTTTCAATGCCTATGAGATGCGGATATGCCGACAAAATATTTATAATAACATCAGGCGAGTATATGTCACTTCATGCCGCTTTAAATATAGCTACAGCTATAGATAATTTTAAAAACAGAGGATATGCAACTTTAGGCGGAGTTATCTTAAATAAAAGAAATATAAAAAATGAAGAAGAAAAGGTAAATGAATTTATAAAAAATATAAATTCAAAATTAATAGGCACATTAGATAGAGATGAAATTGTAGTAGTAGCAGAAGAAAATAAAAAGACAGTATTAGAATCATTTCCAGAAAGCAACATGGCAAAAGAATACGAAATTCTAGCAGATAATCTATTAAAATCATTTGGATATAAAATATCAAAAGACAAAAAATTAAGAGAATATAATAAAGATGCAGATGATGAACAACCAAGTAACCCTGACACAAAGGAGGAAGCTAAATGTTGAAGCGTGTAGAAAGACAAGTTTTAAAAGATGAAAATGATATTTGTGTCTTGGCAAAAGATGCAAAGTTTACATCGCCATTTGAATCTAGACTTGAGTTTTCATGTTCTGCTAGAGGACCTTGGAATATAGCTCATACAGGGATGTTAATACCAGAGGCACATGAAGTATTTGTATGTGCGCAGAGTTGTCTTCGTGGAGTAGTTTTAACTGCTGCTGAGATGAATGCAATAGACAGGTTTTCAAATATAATAGTAAGAGAAAATAATATTTTAGAAGGCGATACGGAAGATTTGATAATACAATCAATTGGAGAAATACTTTCAAAGCTTTCATATACTCCAAAAGCAATACTTTTATATACTAGCTGTATACACCACTTTATAGGATGCGATTTAAAATTAGTATATAAAAAACTTAGAGAAAAATACCCAGACATAGAATTTACAGATTGTTATATGAATCCGATTATGAGAAAAAGCGGACTTGCACCAGATCAAATTATGAGAAGACAACTCTACAGCCTTATAGATAAATGCGATACAGATTATAACAGTGTAAATATAATCGGAAATAACTACAAAACAGACGACGACAGCGAACTTGTAAAAATTATAAAAGAAAACAAATTTACACTTAGAGAAGTTCCAAGAACAAAAGACTATAGAGAATATAAAGATATGGGCAGAGCATTTTTAAATATAATATATAATCCAGCAGCATTAGAAGCGGGAAGGTATTTAAAAGACAAGCTAAACCAAAGATATCTTTATCTTTCACTAATTTCCTTGGTTTAAGAACTTTAACAGTTATGAGTGATGCTGTTAAGATGATTAAAGAAAATCGAGGAATAGATATTGATTTAGATAAAATAGATTTTGAAGAAAATGAAACTAATGCAGAAAAAGCTTTAAAAAATGCAAAAGAAATTATAAAAGACACGCCTATTTCTATAGACTACACTTTTACAATTAGACCGCTTAGCTTTGCTAAACTACTTTTAAAATATAATTTTAATGTAGTTTCTAT
>CALEBD010000401.1 GCA_937944945.1 uncultured Clostridium sp.
TATCATAGTTGGATTGGCTTTTATTCCTTCTTTTAATAAATCGCCACTTGTATCTAAGATTACTTTTTTGTCTTTAGCTTTTGCCATATCTATCAAAACTTTATATATGTCTTTGTTTAATCCTTGTGGAGCACTTCCCGAAATAGTTACTACATTTGTATTATCTAAGATTTTATCAAATTCTTTTATAAATAATTCTTTTTCATATTTTGATATTGGTTGACCAGGCTCTAAAAATTCTGTAGATATATGACATTAACATTGTTTAGTGGTACTGTTGATATTATCAAGTCTGCATGACTTTCCAAAATATTTTTTCATCATGTGATGAGATTATATCAACTATTTGGAAGTTGTAATGAGATTTTAATTTTGCTAATAATAGTTGAGATGTTCCTATCCCTCCACTACATACAACTACTACGTGGAATGCTATTTCTTGATTTTTCTTTCTTTCCATAGCTGCACATATATGAATTGTTATATATGTAATTTCAACATCAGTAATTTTTCTTTCAACATACTTTTCAATAATTTCAATATGCTTTTTTACAGCTAGTACTATGTCTGGATTTTTTATCACTACTTCATCTAAAAATGAATTAGATTGTAAATCACTTATCCCAGTCCTAAAAATCGAACCTAGATGATTTGATAAGCTTTGATAGAAGTATAATCGTTGTTTAAATTGATTTTTAGTTCTTCTGATATAGATTCTATAAAAGTTCTTGTTATCAACTGAACTTTTACCATACTCTTGTTCTCTTCTTCATCTTATCACCTCAACTTCTATGTTTAAATAATACCAAGTTTTTCATAAATAAAAAAGTCAAAAGTTTTTCCCTCTTTTTTGAAAAGAAATATAATGGTTTAGTTTTTTTCACTGTGTTTTGAAATTATATAGATTAATATATAAAAGTTGTCACAACTACTTCTTGTGTCGCTTAAAATAATATATTAGAAATTATAAATTATTCAAAAACTAAAATAACCACATTTTAGAATTCAGTATACCAAAATCTAAAATGTGGTTGTTTTTATGAAAAATATTATTCCTATAGTTTAATTATAAATTTCTATAAATATTATTCCTATTTATCATAATGTTTTTTAACTGTCGCCAAAATTATTTCAACAGCTTCATCAATATCTATCTTGCTGGTATTTATGCAAAGATCAAAGTCCCTAGCATCTCCCCACTTCATGCTTGTATAGAAATTATAAAAAGAAGTTCTCTCTTTATCTATCTTTTTGACTGTTTTTGCACTTTTCTTTTCTTCAATACCATGTTCTTCAATTGCTCTTTCTCTTCTTGTTTCAAAATCAGCATGTATAAAAACATCTATTGAGTCGAATTTATCTCTTAATGCATAGTTTGCTGCTCTACCTACAAATATGCAAGACTCTTTTTCAGCTAAATCTTGGATTATGTTAAATTGTTTTAAGAATAGTTGATGACCTATTGGTAATGATGACATTGTTTGGTCGTATGAAAAATAACTCAATGTTTTGATAGGTTTTTCATCGTATTTTTCAAAAAATTCTTGGCAATAACCACTTTCCTTCGCTGCTATTGTAAGTAATTCTTTATCATAGCAAGGTATTCCTAATGCTTTAGATAACCTTCTACCGATTTCTCCTCCGCCGCTACCATATTCTCTACTTATTGTGATAATTAAATTTTTTTTCATAGCTATTACCCCTTTCTATAACTATTTATACTTTCATTATAGCAGAATTTTATTTCCAAAATAATGCAGATTTAAAAATTATTTATGTATACATTATAAAGAGTAATTTATTCTAAAAAACTTTCAATATATAAAAATCATCATAACAATATTTTATAAATATTTCTTTCTCAATTTATCAACAGAACCATTGCATCCATTTCCAACTGCAACAAACTTCCACTCTGAGCCGTTTTTGACTAAATCGGCAAAATGGAAAGCATCACATCCAGCCCCATTTTCAGCAAGTACATATTTGCATATCTCTTTTCCTGTATCTCTGTTTACAACTCTTATGTATGCGTCTTTTACGTCTGAGAAAGTCTTTTTACCAAGTCCGAAGAATTTAAATATATTTGCATATAGAGCGATTTTTTGCACCCTTGAATCTAACTTGTCCAAATCTATGTATATAACCTCGTTGTCCCCTGCTCCACCACCGACTAAATCATCTCCACTTAGTCTAACTGATTTATTTTTGCTTTCTTTTATTCCAAAGTATACGGTTTCGATATGTTTGT
>CALEBD010000402.1 GCA_937944945.1 uncultured Clostridium sp.
AATGTCCCATCTAGAACTGGTGTAAATTTATCACCTAATTTAATTGCTGAGTTATCTTATAATGAACCAAATATCGTAGCTGTTAAAGAGGCAAGTGGAGATATGACACAAGTTGCCGAAATTGCTAGATTAGTTGATGATGACTTTGCTATATATTCTGGAAATGATGATTCTACTCTACCACTACTTTCTCTAGGTGGTGTAGGTGTAATTTCTGTACTTGCTAATATATGCCCTAAAGAAAGCCATGATTTGGTTTATAGCTTTTTAGACGGAAATATAGGTCTTTCTAGAAAACTTCAATTAGATTTAAAACCTCTAATTGATGCTTTATTCTTAGAGGTAAATCCTGTCCCTGTAAAAACTGCTATGAATCTTATAGGTATGGAAGTTGGAAATTTAAGGCTTCCACTTGGTCATATGCAGCCAAATAATCTAGAATTACTAAAAAAAGAATTAAAATGTGCAAGATTTGAATTAAAATAGTTCAAAACTAAAATATTTATTAAAACAAATTATAAAAAGAGGATATTAAATCTACTTTTTTAAGTAATTTAGTATCCTCTTTTATTTATAATCTATTTGTAATTTTATTTTCTATATAATCTAATTAAATTTCTTTTTTACAAAATACTACAATGCTTGAAATCACAAATAATACACTTGCTCCTAGTGTACTATAAAGTGATTTTATAACTTCTGAAATCTCAACATCACCTTTTAGTATATCCATATTTACGTTTATAAGTTGAATTGGGTTATAATCTTGAACTTTCGGTATAATATTTAAAACCAAAAGTATTCCTACTATAACTCCACAAAATAACATAGAACCATAATATGTTTTAAATAAAATCCCGCCCAAAATTATTGTACTTATTAAAAATATCCCAAATACCCATACAAGGCTCAAAGAAAATAACAGATTTACGACCTGTGTATCTTCCCAAAATAGCATCGAGTATAAAAATGTGACTAATGCAGATAAAAAATAAGTAAATGTCCAAACTAATGTTGATGATGTGAATTTTGATAAAACTACAGTTTTTCTAGATAGCCCTTTTGTAAGCATGTTGATTAGAGTTCCTTTTGATAATTCGTTTGATATTAATCCGCTAAATATTATAACTAGTATAATCAGTCCCATCTGCGTAGTATTTTTAAAAAATTGTGTCCAAGAATCAAAAATAGTCGGTTCTGGCAAACTTATTTTTATGCCCTCTTCCATCAAAGATTCCATTAAATCTGGTGTGAATTTTGCCACGACTGGATTCATAAAACCAAATATTAAAAATACAGTCACAATCAAAAGTAATTTATATGTTTTAGTCAGTTCAAAGAGTTCTTTTTTTGTAAATGCTAAATACGCTCTCATTTTATTGCCTCCATAAATAATCTTTCTAGTGTTGGCTCTTGAATTCTTATATATATTGGATATAAATCCTTATCTATTAATCCCTGCATAACTTCTCTTTGAACTTCTTCTATATTGTTTGAGTGAAGGTAAATAGTGTTTTCGCTTTTTTGAATCTCATTTATATTAGAATTGTCTTTAATTATTTTTAAAAACTTTATAAAATCTTCTTTATTTTTCATTCCAACTTCCAAACAATCCACCATATGACCTTTTTTGATTTGTGATAAATCTCCACTTAGAGCAATTTTTCCATCTCTAAGTATTGCAATTTCGTCGCATATTCTCTCAACATCAGATAGTATATGAGTTGAAAATATGACTGTAGTTCTTTCTTTTACTTTTAATAAAATATCTAAGATTTCTTTTCTTCCTATTGGATCTAATGCTGATGTCGGTTCGTCACATATAAGAAGTTTGGGCTCATTTAAAAGCGCCTGTGCAATACCCAGTCTTTGTTTCATCCCTCTTGAAAACTTGCTTATCTTTCGTTTTTTATAATCACTAAGTCCCACAAGTTCTAATAACTCTTCACTCTTTTTCTTTATATCGCTTTTTTTCATATTTGTAATTTCGCCGCATAATTTTAGATATTCATGTGGAGTCATATATCCGTAGTATTCTGGCACATCTGGAAGATATCCTATAAATTTATTTGTTTTAGTTTCGCCAAATTTAACTTCCTCTCCACATACTCTTATAATTCCACTATCAGGTTTTAAAAAACCTAAAATCATCTTCATTGTAGTTGTTTTACCTGCCCCATTTTCTCCAATAAAACCGAAAATGGAGTTTTCTCTTACTTTTAAATTAAGTCCATTTATAATATTATTTGAGCCAAAACTTTTATATAAATTATCTATCTCAAGTATATTCACTATTCCTCACCTCTACCAAATATAAAATAAAATATTGGGCCTATGATTTGTATAAACCAAACTACTATTATCCATATAGCTTTATTTCCAAATCTGTAGTTGGGGTGTTTTATAACATGTATTAATGCAGTTATAGCCAATATAAACTCTAAAATTATAACTGGTAATAATAATGCTAAATTATTTGTAATCTCACTCATATATTTACCTCCTTATATTAATTAGTTTCTAGTGCGAGCACACATGATTTAAATCTATAGTCGTCTTTTAAATCTGAAAATATAGGATTGTCTTTTACACCACTTATAACACTTTGTTTTATTAATTCATGGCTTCTTGGTGTATTTACTCCTAAATCTAATTCCTTTAACCAATTTTCGATTTTGTCAAAAAATTCGTCGCCTCTTAATTTGAAATTATATATATTTTTTATACATACATCCGTGTATTTTTGTATTAACTCTAAAGCTTTTTCATTTTGTTTATTAATTGCATATCCTTGTGCAGTTGCAAGATATAAATTTACTGTTGTATTTGGATGTAGCTCATCTAAATTGAACAATTCACATATTCCAGCTGCTCTTTTAAAACATTCTTCAATAATATCTAATTTATCCATATTTAATACAATTTGTTGAGATATATTACCCACTAAACTTATAAGATTTTGATATATACAAATTTGAGTAATTTCACTTGCTTTATTCATATTTCCTAATAATTTAAAGCTCATGCTAATAAGCTCGGCATCTTGACTAAAAGTTTTTACATCCTCTCCTAATATTTCTAAAACTTCTGTTGGTTTATTATCCATAATCAATGAAAGTAATTCTAAATTTATTGCATCTTTTATTAATTGAGGATTTTCACTTTCTTCTCTTATTCTTATACATAATTCTCGTGCTCTATTTAAAACTTTTTCTTTATTATTAAATAACATATAGTGGTTTAAATAAAGTACTACCATTTGCTTTAAAAATTCAAAACAAGAATAATATTTTTTTATATACTCCTCACATTTTCCAAAAACATCATTTGGATCTTTTTGAGCAAATTCTTGTGCTAATTTATAATAAATCTTTTGTATATCTTGTTTTGTAATCTGTGGCTCATATCCAATAAGCTCATCTAAAGATATATTAAATAATGTCGCAAGTTGAGGAAGTAATACTATATCAGGGTATGTTATGTTGTTTTCCCATTTTGAAACTGATGATTTTGATACTCCTATATAACTCGCAAGTTCATCTTGCGTAATTCCTTTACTTCGTCTAAATTTCGTTATGTTTTTTCCTATGTTAATTTTATTCATATATTTCACCTCTTTATATTTAAATTATATGTTTTAAATTAATACCAAACAATGGAGTTAAAAGCTACTTTTGTAGAAAAAGTTTCTCAAAGTGAAACTTTTTTAATTCTATCCACAACTACATAAAAATATAATAATCTACTACTTAGATTTATAATTTTTTATATTGAAAAATATTTTTCCATGTGTTACCATAAAATTGTAATTAAAATATATACAGGGGAGCTTTTGCTGAGATTGAATTTTTTCTAAACCCTCCGAACCTGCCGGATAATGCCGAGAAGGGAGTTTATATTATTGTATTTATATACATTAATTTGAAT
>CALEBD010000403.1 GCA_937944945.1 uncultured Clostridium sp.
AAAGTTTAAGAAAAATGCCTATATAAGTTTTTATGTGTATTAATTAGGAGGTACAAAATGGAAAAAACAGTAGTAATAAAAAATGCAACAGGATTACATGCTAGACCAGCAGGGATGTTCGTTAAAAAAGCATCTGAATTCACTTCAACAGTAGAAGTATTAGCTAAAGGAAAAACTGTAAATGCTAAATCAATCATGGGAATAATGAGCTTAGGTTTAGGTCAAGGTGAAGAAATAGTTGTTAAAGCTGAAGGTGCAGATGATGCAGCAGCAGTTGACGCATTAGTAGAATTAATCGAAAGCGGATTTGGTGAATAATATTAAAAGCCACATACAATATAAAACCTGGGGAAACCCAGGTTTTTAAAAATCAAACTGCAAACTATCTAAAAGAAGTTAAAATAAAATGGAAAATAATAAATAATAAAAAGAAGTAAGGGTATATTTTAGGAGGAGTAAAAAAGATGTTTAAAGGAACAGCAGCATCACCAGGTATAGTACTTGGGAAAGCGTTAGTATTAGAGCATAATGAATTAGTCATAGAAAAGAAATCGATATCAGACGTAGAAACAGAAATAGCTAGATTAAACGAGGCAGTAGCTATATCAAAAACTGAACTTGAAAAAGTAAGAGATAAAGCAAAAGTTGAATTAGGTGAAGAAGAGGCACAAATATTTGAGTCACACTTATTAGTTTTAGAAGATCCTGAACTACTAGGCTCTACAATGGACAAAGTAAAAACTGAAAATGTCAATGCAGACTTTGCACTAAACGAAATAAAAGAGATGTTCGTTGGAATGTTTGAAGCTATGGACAACGAATATATGAGAGAAAGAGCGGCTGACATAAAAGACGTTACAAACAGAATATTAAGACACTTACTAGGTGTAAAAATAGTAGACTTAGCTGCATTAGAAGATGAAGTAGTTTTAGTTGCACACGACTTAACTCCATCAGATACAGCTACAATGGACAAAAAGAAAGTATTAGGATTCTTAACTGATATCGGTGGTAGAACTTCTCATACAGCTATAATGGCGAGAACTTTAGAAGTTGCTGCAGTAGTTGGACTAACAGATGCTACACAAAAAATAAAAGACGGGGACTTTGTTGTATTTAACGGAGATACTGGAGAAGTAATAGTAAATCCAGACGAAGAAACAATAGCTAAATACTCACAAATGAAAAAAGAATTCGAAGATTATAAAAAATCATTAGAATTATTAAAAGGACAACCCTCTGTTACAACTGACGGAAAACATGTTGAATTAGCAGGAAACATAGGAACTCCAAACGATGTAGATGGTTTAATTAAAAACGACGCTGAAGGTGTTGGACTTTATAGAACAGAATTCTTATATATGGACAGAGTAGACTTCCCAACAGAAGATGAACAATACGAAGCTTATAAAGCAGTACTTGAAGGAATGAGCGGAAAACCAGTTGTAATAAGAACTTTAGATATAGGTGGAGATAAAAAACTTGACTACTTAGAAATGGATGAAGAGATGAATCCATTCTTAGGATACAGAGCAATCAGACTTTGCCTAGACAGAAAAGAAATATTCACAACTCAATTAAGAGCTTTATATAGAGCGAGTGTTCATGGAAAATTAAGAATAATGTTCCCAATGATATCTTCATTAGAAGAATTATTACAAGCAAAAGCAGTATGTGAAGAAGTAAAAGAAGTACTAGATAAAGAAAACATAGCTTATTCAAAAGACGTAGAAGTTGGTATGATGATAGAAGTGCCATCAGCAGCAGTAATATCAGACGTACTTGCAAAACACGTGGACTTCTTCTCAATAGGAACAAATGACTTAATCCAATATACTTGTGCAGTAGACAGAATGAACCAAAAAATAAGCTACTTATATAACCAATTCAATCCAGCAGTATTAAGATTAATAAAAATGGTTATAGAAAATGCACACAAAGAAGGTAAATGGGCAGGAATGTGTGGAGAAGCAGCAGGAGATCAAAGAATGATACCAATATTATTAGGATTTGGTCTTGATGAATTCTCAATGAGTCCAATCTCAATATTACCAGCTAGAAAATTAATAAACTCTGTGAGCCAAGCTGACATGAAAGCATTCTCAGAAAAAGTGTTAGAACTTGGAACAGCACAAGAAATAGAAGCATTTATAGCAGAAACTTTTAAACATTAATTAAATAAATGCTATAGACATAGCTACCGAAAAATTTATATATAAATTTTTAATGGTGTAAAGCAATATAGATTAAACTAATTTTCTATATTGCTTCACACCTTTTTTAATTTAAATAACGAATGAAGTCGTCTGCGCCATGAATTTTTTATAAAAACACCCCAATCGGTAGGTTTTATTCCTACGACTGGGGAAACTAAAATATAAATTGTAAAATTTACATAACTCTAAAAGGTATTTTGTTTTGGTTTGCATACCAATGTGCGTACGAATTTTTCTTTCCGTAGATTGTTAAGTTTGGACAGTTTTCAAAAGCAAATTCGCTTATTGATGTTATTGTCTGTGGTATAACAACTTTTTTCAAATTCATACAACTTCTAAATGCATATTCCTCGATATTTTGGATAGTTTCTGGAAGAGTTATTTCTTCAAGATTTATGCAGTCACAAAATACTCTAGAACCAATAAATTTTAACCCATGATTTAATTTTATTTTGTTTAGATTTGTGCAACCTAAAAATGCTGTATTTTTTATGTAAGTCACCTTTTCTGGAAGTTCAATTTCTTTTAGTGATTTGCAGTTGGCAAATATTCCAGATGAAATAGATTTTAAATTTTTAGGTAGTTTGACTTTTTTTAATTTAAGGCAGTTTGAAAAAGCACCTTGTTTTATTGATAAAATTGAATCAGGCAAATCAACCTCTCTCAAATTCATACACATTGAAAAAGTTCGTGAGCCTATTGACGAGATATTAGGTGAAAATTTCACATTTTTTAAATCAGTACAATTAAAAAATGCCAAATCGTTTATAAGTTCCACACTTTCTGGAATATCAATTTCTTCTAGATTTGAGCAATATCCAAATAAGTACGTATCTAAAACTTTTAACTTTGGAGAAAGAGCTACATTTTTTAAGTGGCTACATTTAAAAAATGCCCCTTCATTTATATTTTCAATATCATCTGACAAATATATATCAGATAAATTGTTACAATTTTTAAATGCGTATTTTCCAATAGTTTTTAAACTTTCTGGTAGACTTAAATATTTCAAATTTGTGCAATTTAAAAAACATTCATCAGAAATAGTTTCTAACATATCTGGAAATATTACTTCAGAAAGTGAGCTACACTCAGCAAAAAGTTTTTTGTTAAGTTCTTTCATACTTCCTAAAAAGACAATTTCTTTTAAAGATTCGCAATTAGAAAATGCCTCTCTTTCAACATTAGATATATTGTCTGGTAGATGAAGTGATTTTAAATTTATACAGTCCGAAAATCCTAGATATGGAATAGATTTAACATTTCTAGGGATATATACATTTTCAACACTTTTGTTTACACAACTTACGGCATTATTTATTATAAATAGATTTTTCAAATTATCTGGATCATCTGCTAAAAAGTCGTCGTTTAAATTTCCATGTAAATCATCAAAAATCGGCATTGTATTCCTCCTTATATAATTGATTTTTTATATAAAGTCAAGATAGGCAACCCATCAATTGCTGGGTTTACCTATAATTGTCATATCATAATGATAAGATAATATCACTTTTCAAATGGATATTCAAGTGATAAAATAATTAATAAGAGAGTCATTAAAATATGTAAATGGTATCGACATAATTTAATAAAAACCCGACATTTAAGTAAACAATCAAAATAATAAATTTACATATTAAAATGAGAATATACTTATTTAAGGAGGA
>CALEBD010000404.1 GCA_937944945.1 uncultured Clostridium sp.
TGTGGTGAATCTAATTTATTTTTAGCAAATGAGTAATTGTCAGTAAATATAATGTATAAAATATCATCTGCTATATTAAAACTATCTACATCTTGAAGTAAGGCCCTAGTTATCTGCTGTCTGTCCTCCTTCATTTTTTGTAAGATGTTTTTCCATGATTTTTGTATTAACTTAACATCATCACTCTTTAAGTTTTCATATTCTACATCTTCTTCGTGTGATGTTTCAAGCGTATTGTTCCCAACTTTTTCATTTTTATTAGAGTTATCCACTGTTTGATTTGTGGATATGTGATTAACTTTTATATTTCCAGATTCTATTTTTTGCTCTAAGTTTTCTATTCTCTTTAATAAGGCTTCTTTACTATCATCAAACATAGGTTGTGCTATCTTCATCATAGTTACTTCCATTAGAACCCTTGGATTTGATGATACTTTCATTCCATCTTGAGCTTCTGATAATATATTTAAAACTCTTATTAAGTTGTTAGTGTCTATAGTTTCAGCTTGTTGTTTTAGTAAATCTATAGTTTCTTCTGGAAGTGATATTATTTCATCTAAATCATTTGATATTTTACATACCATTAAGTTTCTAAAATGATCTATTAAATCGTTTACTAAATTTCTTACATCTTTCCCCCAAATAATAAAATCATTTAATATTTGAAGTGATTTTTTAGTATTTTCTTTTATTATAGATTCAGCTAAGTCAAATAACTGCTCTATATTTACACTTCCTAAAAGTTCAATTACATCATTATAACGTATAGTATGTCCTTCAAAAGATATACATTGGTCTAATATACTAAGTGCATCTCTCAGTGCACCTTGTGAATTCCTTGCAATTAAATTTAATGCTTTCTCATCAGCATCTATACCTTCTTTTTCACATATATATTTCATTCTTGATGAAATATCTTTTACTGTAACTCTTTAAAAGTCAAATCTTTGACATCTAGATAATATTGTTGCAGGTATTTTATGTGGTTCTGTAGTCGCAAGTATGAATATTACATATGATGGTGGCTCCTCTAATGTTTTTAGAAGTGCGTTAAATGCTCCTTGTGATAGCATATGAACCTCATCTATGATATATACTTTATATTTAGATTTAGCTGGAGAATATTTTACATTTTCTCTTAATTCTCTTATATCGTCTACACTATTGTTTGAAGCTGCATCTATTTCAACTACATCCATTGTTTTGTCTTCTAAAATCTCTCTACAACTTTCACATTCATTACAAGGTTCATCATTGTGTAAATTAGTACAGTTTACTGCTCTAGAAAATATTTTAGCTGTAGATGTCTTACCTGTACCTCTTGTCCCACAGAATAAATATGCATGACCTACATTATTACTTTCTATCTGATTTTTTAAAGTTCTAACTATATGTTCTTGACCTACTACATCGCTGAAGTTCTTTGGTCTATATACTCTGTACAACGCCTTATGCATATCTATCATCCCCTTTGTTCCAAATACTGTTTTTATTTTAGACAATTTCTTTAATTATTATATCATTAAATGCATAAAAATACTCTAATTTAAACACCTTTCCCAATTGCCATAAATCAAATTATATAATTTTTATTTTTATAGATAATAAAAAAATCTTTCCAAGTATAATAAAGGGGGTTATATCCTTTATTCTGAAAAGATTTACAAAATAAAAATCCCTCAAAAAGGGATTTGTTTTATATATTAAAATGCTGTACACCATCTATTGACTATACTTCCCAGACGTTACCGAAGTAGTTAGCTCGGCTTAGGCACTCCCACGTCACATGCAGTAACCACTTACTGCTGCTTCCTTCCGGATCTGACAGGGTTCATGGGCTTACATTGCATAGGACCTAAACGTCAACACCACTTGCTCCGGGCAGCTCCACAAAGTAGTAGCCTCTAGATGGAATTCAATCCTGCTATAGCGGATTGCAGGTTACAGGGCACCGCTACTTCCCCATCTAGTACAGCAAAGTTGTAACCGAAATTAATGTTCCTCTTGGCGGAGAGAGTGGGATTCGAACCCACGATACATTTTTACATGCATACTAGCTTTCCAGGCCAGCGTCTTCGTCCTCTCGACCATCTCTCCAGTTATTTTTTCCTTAAGTCTTTAAAAAATCTTTGCAAAATGATCGAACACTCGTCTTCCATAATTCCAAACTCAACATTTACACGACTATCTTTAAAGTACTCCATCTTAAATGTGTGTTGTTTTTCTATATTCGCGTTTTTAATATGTTTAGTTCCTATTATTATATTTTTTATTCTTGAATTTACAATAGCTCCACTACACATAATGCAAGGTTCCATAGTAACATATAAATCACAATTCATAAGTCGCCAACCACCTAATGTATTTGCTGCATCTTTTATTGCTAGCATTTCAGCATGTGCTGTAGAGTCTTGTAGAGTTTCAGTTAAGTTATGTCCTCTACCGATAATTTTATTATCTTTAACAATTACAGCGCCTATAGGTGTTTCACCCTTATCATATGCTTTCTTGGCTTCAGATATTGCCTCATTCATAAAAAATGTTTTTTCCATATTTCCTCCTAAACATATAACATATTAATATTAACACAACTTTT
>CALEBD010000405.1 GCA_937944945.1 uncultured Clostridium sp.
TTTTAATTCGTCTTCAGTTATTTCGCCGTCTTTTTGCATTTTTTTAAGTTTATCGTTAGCGTCTCTTCTTTCGTTTCTTATTCTAACTTTGAATTCTTCAGAAGCTTTTTTAGCTTGTTTAGTTAACTCTATTCTTCTTTCTTCTGTTAAAGCTGGTATGTTTAATCTTATAACATCACCATCGTTAGTTGGGTTAAGACCTAAATCAGAGTTCATTATTGCTTTTTCTATGTCTTTCATTGCACTTTTGTCCCATGGGTTTATAAGAAGAGTTCTTGGTTCAGGAACAGATATAGAACCTACTTGGTTTATTGGTGTTGGTGTTCCATAGTAATCCACTCTTATTTTATCTAACATTTGTGCATTTGCTCTACCTGCTCTTATTGTTGAAAATTCAAATTTAAGAGCTTCGATAGTCTTGTCCATTTGTGCTTGTAATTTTTTTTGTAATTCTTTCATATTACTTCCTCCTAATTTTTATTAAGTTATTCTACAGTTGTCCCTATATTTTCTCCATATACTGCTCTTAATATATTCTCCGTAGTAAGCTTAAATACCTTTATTGGAATGTTATTATCCATACATAAAGATGTAGCTGTTGAGTCCATAACTTTAAGCTCTCTTTGTATAACATCAAGATAAGTTAATTGGTCAAATTTTACTGCATCTGCATGTACTTTTGGATCTTTGTCATATACACCATCTACGTTTTTAGCTAGTAATATAACTTCTGATTCCATTTCTGCCGCTCTTAATGCCGCTGCTGTATCTGTTGAGAAGTATGGATTTCCAGTTCCTGCGCCAAATATTACAACTCTTTCCTTTTCTAAATGTCTTACAGCTTTTCTTCTGATATAAGGTTCTGCTATTTGTCTCATTTCTATAGCTGTTTGAACTCTAGTTGCTACGTCCATATTTTCTAGAGCATCTTGTAAAGCCATAGCATTCATAACTGTAGCTAGCATTCCTATGTAGTCTGCTGTTGTTCTGTCCATTCCTTCAGAAGTTCTACCTCTCCAGAAGTTTCCTCCTCCAACAACTACTGCTACTTCTACACCTATTTCTCTTATTTTTTTGATAGCTACTGCGATTTCGTTAACAACTTCGTTGTTTATTCCAATACCTCTATCTCCAGCTAAAGCTTCCCCACTTAGTTTTAATAATACTCTTTTGTATTTTGGTTTATCCATAGAAATCCTCCTAAACGTATATTTTACTAATTAAAATTTAAAGTTTTGGTACTTACAAAAAAGAGAACACGTAAGTGTTCTCTTTTGGTCGTCGATTATTTAAGTTGCTTAGCAACTTCTTCTGCAAAGTTTTCTTCTTTCTTTTCTATACCTTCGCCAACTTCGAATCTTACAACTCTACCAACTTTTATGTCACTACCAACATTTTTAGCTACATCAGCAACTAATTTTTTGATTGTGAAATCAGAATCTTTAACGAATGTTTGTTCTAATAAGCAAACTTCTTTTAATTCTTTTTCTAATCTACCTTTTATCATTTTTTCTACTATGTTAGCAGGTTTTCCTTCGTTTAATGCTTGTGCAGTTAAAACTTCTGTTTCATGAGCTAAGTATTCAGCATCAACGTCGTCTCTTGAAACGTATTTAGGATTCATAGCAGCAACTTGCATAGCTATATCTTTTCCTAATGCTAATACTCTTTCATCTCTAGCGTCAGTTAATAATTCAACTAAAACACCTATTTTACCAGCACCATGTATGTATCCTGATACTTGACCTTCTGAAGTTATAGTTTCGAATCTTCTGAAGTCTAATTTTTCTCCTATTGTAGCTATTCTGTCGTTTAATACGTCTTTTAAAGCTTTACCTTCTGCATGATTTTCTTCTAATAAAGCTTCTATGTCTGTAGCAGTAGTGTTTAATGCCATTTCAGCAGCATCAGCTACGAAAGTTTTGAAATCTTCGTTTTTAGCAACAAAGTCAGTTTCTGAGTTTACTTCTACTACTGTTGCTTTAGTGTTATCGTCGCTTATTTTTATAGCAACTAAACCTTCAGCAGCTACTCTATCAGCTTTTTTAGCAGCTTTAGATAAACCTTTTTCTCTTAATATATCAACAGCTTTGTCCATGTTTCCATCAGCTTCTACTAATGCTTTTTTACAGTCAAGCATTCCAGCTCCAGTGCTGTCTCTTAATTCTTTAACCATTTTAGCAGTTACGTTAGCCATAATTAAATTCCTCCTGTTATCTTAAAAATGGCAAGGAGAAACCTTACCATTAATTTTTTTTAATTATTGAGAAATTGTATTAAAAAATACAATTTCTCGTATCAAAGTTAATTAATATTCTATAAAAGATTATTCTTGTACTTCTTCTGCTTCTTCAACAACTTCTTCTTCTGCACCTTGTCTACCTTCGATTATTGCAGTAGCCATAGCACCAGTTATTAATTTTACAGCTCTTATAGCATCATCATTTCCTGGTATAGCATAATCTAATTCATCTGGGTCGCAGTTAGTGTCAACTATACCAACAACTGGTATACCTAATCTAGCAGCTTCTTGTATAGCTATATTTTCTTTTCTTGGGTCAACTACGAATATAGCACCTGGTAATTCAGGCATTTCTTTTATACCGTTTAAGTTCTTTTCTAATTTTTCTTTTAAAGCTTTTAATTTTATAACTTCTTTTTTAGGAAGAACTTCGAATACACCTTCTTCTTCCATTCTTTCTAATTCTCTTAATTTTTTGATTCTAGTTTGGATAGTTTTGTAGTTAGTTAACATACCACCTAACCATCTTTCGTTTACGTAGAACATTCCACATCTTTCAGCTTCTTCTTTTATAGCTTCTTGAGCTTGTTTTTTAGTTCCTACGAATAAAACTGGATTACCAGTTTCAGCTACTTCTTTCATGAAGTTGTAAGCTTCTTCAACTTTTTTAACTGTTTTTTGTAAATCTATTATATAGATTCCGTTTCTTTCAGTGAAGATGTACTTGGCCATCTTCGGGTTCCAACGGCGAGTCTGGTGACCAAAATGCACACCAGCCTCTAACAACTGCTTCATAGATATTACTGCCATTTTCTTTCCTCCTATTTTATTTTTGTTATTTCCCTCCGGTATTTCCAAGCCCGCTCACCTGGGTTTCAATAAACCAGGCACTTGAACGGTCAATCCGTACCGTGTGTAATAACAACTCGCATAGAATATTCCTCTATGCCACTAGTAAACATACCACACAATAGATAAGAATGCAAGCATTTTTTACACATTATTCTATATTCAGAATAATTAATTAAGGACGGTTAACAAAACCGCCCTTAATACCCCTAAAACGACACAAACGCTTATAATATTTATAAAATAAACCGGCTCAAATCCTCATCCTGAACAATGTCCTTGAGCTTACTCTCAATATATTGCCGGTCAATGATCACCTTACCGCTAACA
>CALEBD010000406.1 GCA_937944945.1 uncultured Clostridium sp.
TCTGACCTTTGAACTATACCCCAATAGTTAATTTTCTCCACGGGTGTAGATAAGTACCCCTTTGGTACTTACCTTTTAGTAGTATCTTTACTCTAGACCTCTATAAGGAGGCGGAATAGTTCCAGAAACTAACCATGTATAGCTCTTAGAACTCTGTTCAAAATACCACTTAGCAGCTTTCTTCACAACATTAATTACTTTCTTCATAACATCAAAGTTTAAAATTGTTAATAATTAATCTAATTCAGAGCCACAAAAGGAGTTTCGTTGCGGAGGTAGGATTCGAACCGTTTATGACGATTTCTAGGTTATGAGCCTAGCGAGATGACCACTTCTCTACTCCACGATATTGGCAGCTACTTTACATCCGCTACCCAGGGATGCCTCTATCACCAGTGAGGCACGGACTATTCTAACCGTATAGCACGACTGGTTGGTAACGTCTCCAGACACGGCATTTAGACTGAAAATGTCGAAACAGTGATTTAAAGATTAAATAGGCTCTGGAAGATATTTCCAAATATAGCCATACTATGATTTGGTTTTATTCTTACAGCATCCTATAATATGACTCTATGCAGATTTATTGTCAGTAATTCCGTTATTAATTAACCATTCCTAAGCTTCTCTGGAACCAAAGAATACCTGTATAAAATTACCTGCTAAGTCATACTAAGCAATTAACTTTGCGTTACTTTTTCTAATTTTTATATTATTTGCCTTCAAAACTTTGTAAATAGTGTCTTTACAGCACCCTATTTTTTCTTGTATCTAAGAACTAGTATATCCCAATCTAGCTAATTCTACAATTTCACTATGATTGTATAGAATAGTGCCATCTCCTCCTTTAGAGGCATTGTACCCATTAGAACCATAAGTTCCTAGCTCTTTTATCCAATAGATTTCTCTTTCAGATAATTCAGAGTTACTATCTACATATTCCAATTCCTCTATCATAAAGTTCTCAACACCATACTTATTCATGGCATCATATAAAGGTCTTTTGTTGCATCTTTCTTTCTAAAAGTCATAACAATGTTCCTTCCAGCGCTCTTCTATAGAAGTAGTAGTTTTTCCTACGTATCGCTTGCTATTAATTAAATTTGTAATGCAATAAATATATGCCATATTTTTAAATTTAAAATTAGAATCCGTGGAGGGATTCGAACCCTCATTAAAGATTTCTCTTTTCAGTTTTGCAGACTGATGGCTAAACCATTCACCCACACGGATATTAAGATTTAAAGTACTTCTCTCTAAATGGGATATTAAATAATGAATCATTAATATCCTTATCAGTTATTTCCCTACCTAGAGCCTTCTCCGCACATTCGCTACAGATAAACACATGGTGGTCTGGATAATAATCTTTACCTCCCCCTTTGTAATAAGGGGAGAATTTCTTTGCAGCTTCTTTTTCAAAATTGGTTAGCTTAAAGTAATTTATTATCTTGTTCCAAACCTCATCAATAAACATTGGAGAGTTATGGTCTCCATAATAAAATTCTTTATTACATACTGTACACTTTATTTTCATAAAACTTAAATTTTGAGTAGGTAATGAGAATCGAACTCACATCCTCGGCATGGCAAGCCGATGCACTAACCGTTGTGCTATACCTACAAATGTGCAGATAGAGAGACTCGAACTCTCCCCTTCAGATTGGAAGTCTGACGTGCTCAAACCATTAACACCACATCTGCATAAGGAGAGTTATACGATACTCTCCTAAACGCTATCTTAGGATAGTAATTCCTGCGCCTCAATCTCGCCGATTATTTTAGTAACCGCAATCTTGAACGGATTTCCCTTAATTTTGTCAAACAGATGTACATCACGTACCTCATCAACCTTGTCAGGAACATTCACCTTTCTTTTCCCTCTCTCTATGGTCTTCCAAGTGATGACTTCGCACCATTTCACGTCATAAACGCTATCGTTGCGGTCTACGTAGACCTTGAAGAAGTTCTTCTTATGCTTCACAATCTCAACTCTTTTAAAGTTTTTGATGTTAGCATGAAATTTCAAATCGCATTTTCCATTAGGTAAGAAAATCAATTCTGCCATAATGATACTCCGCATAGTCGGAGATTCAAAGTTAAACTATGTTAATTCCAGTCTTTCGTCTGGCACTCCACCTCGTTTTAACCAATAGCTACTGTTCTTCACTACTTGAGCTAAGCTCTAAACTGGGATAAAGGTATTATTCTATATAAATAAATGGTTTTCCAAATTCTTGCCTGAAAGACTCAAGCCAGCCTTCCATTTCCTCATCACTATCAAAATAGATAGACTCATCATGTCTCTCAGAGAACTCTAGAATAATATGCGGCTTCTGGTATACTATTCCATCCTTGTAGAAGGATGTTCTCTTACTAATTGATTCGAGCATCCCTTTCTCAGAGTAAGTCCCAAAGCATGGGTCTAGAAGATACCAATAATCAATATGCCTTTTCCAGAATAAAAATTTGGTATCCGCTATTCTATGCTTCCATTCTGGATGTTTTCTAGTTTTAAAAACTAGTATCCTCTTTATTAAATTTCCATTAATATATTTATCCATAATTAATCCCAATATTCTGGACAATCATCTGTCGTTAATAATCCTTTCTCGCATAGACCTCCATCATAGAATATACATGATGAGCATGAAAGATTGTCCCTGGACTCATATTCCTGAATACCTTCCTGGATATCTTTCTTAGCCTTATATCTATCTTTTCTATTCTCTTTCTTATATTCGTACTGCATCATCTTACTTCTGTAGGGAGAAGTGCAATTCTTAAGCATTTTGGCATACTTGGAATCATTAAGAAAATCCGTAATTGATTCACAAATTCTCAGTGCTCTATTTCTGAAAATAGGAACATTATACTGAACACTGGCTTTAATTCCGTTTACCGGGATATAGAACTTCCCGCAAGAGTTATAAACTTTTTTAGCTCTAGAAATCCACTTTCTTTTAGAAAGCTCTCTTCTTAATTTTCTGTCCATAGGCAAATAAATTAGTGTAGAATCTGGAGTGGGATTCGAACCCACGAAACACGGTTTTGCAGACCGTTCCCTTAGACCACTCAGGCATCCAGACATAAAGGGGAGACTAGCTCCCCAGTTTTTAGAGTACCAAAGAATCGTATCTTCCTGTACGATACAGAGATGGCTTACTGTTAGGATCTTTAATCCAGTAGTAGTTAATTTCGTTACCGTTCTTAGTAACAATAACATTCAACTTCTTGTCAATAGCGATAATCTCGTCACTGTAGAAGCCGTCTCCCACCTTAAGATTGCTGAACTTGGTAGAAGAGTAGATAAAGTAATACGACAGGTTGTGGAAGTTATGGCGACGATACTCATAGTATTCGTTGAGAGCTTTTCTTTCCTCCATAGTACAGTTATCCTCATCGTTAACAATAGGCTTAGGTATAGGATTATTAAATCTCTCAACAGCCTTGGAGAAGTTCTCAATAGAGAACTTATTCTTGTCTTGCTCAATTTCTCCAGTGTAAGCATAACCTCTGATACAGGAATACTCATACTCATTAGTTACTACATTGAAGAAACTCTTAGCCTTTCTCAAACCTTCAATTCCATGAATGTTAACTTCATTAACTATAGTTTTGAGAATATCAATAGTTGATATGGTCAAAGAATCAATGAAGTCAAGCAAATCTTGACGTGCTTCTGGAACTTCCAAGGCATCGTCTAGATATTCGTTTACAACCTTCAAATCAAGATTTTCAAACTTCTTGACGTAGCGGATTCTAGACGGACGTCCTACCATATTCTCGTTGATAGACATTGCATTAGTAGTCAACAAGAATACCTTACGATACTTAGAGTTATAAACTCCATCCATAATTTGGAGGATTGTAGAATCCGACTCGCTGAAGTTCTTTTCAAACTCGTCTAGGAAGAGAACACAGTCTCCCTCAATGCCAGAGAGAAACTCAATCATAGATTGATTGTGGTCTCCCATATCCTTTACTATAATAACAGGAAGGTTCAATTTGTTAGCTAATTCTTTAGCTGTGACAGTCTTTCCAGTACCTTTTGTACCAGTAAACATGATTCCCAAGTTTCCTTCTGTGTTACTATAAGTTTTGATTACATGGTCTATGAAATCTTCCTGCAGTCCATACATCTTGTACGGAAATACGAACTTGTCTGCATACTTATCCAGGTGATAACCTGTCATTGTCAGACTAATACCGTAAATACCGACCGGAAGAGATTCCGAAACCTTGTAACCTGAGCCTACTTGGGTGTATGTAGACCCGGAACACATCCAAACTTTGTTCATTTCTTTATTTTTAATTGTTATTTAATATGAATGTTTCAGAACATTCAGTTAATTAAAGTTCTCCACTGTCTTTGATAAGTTCTTTAGCCTTATCCATTCCAGCTTCGTAAGCCTCCACAACATACTGTATAGCAGTTTTTGAATCAATCTGATTCATGGAGTTGCTATTTTCTACCAATTCTTGAATAATTTCACTTAACTCTTTCATAATCTATAATCGAATAAAAGTTGTAGGGTAGGAGGGACTCGAACCCTCACACATTTCTGTACTAGATCCTAAGTCTAGCGCGTCTACCAATTCCGCCACTACCCCAAGGTTACAATTCCCCGTCTCTTATTTTCTCAGCCATAGTACACATCTCTTGATAATACTTGACTACCTTATTGAACAATTCTTCAGGAACTATTGTACACTTTTCACTTCCCTGCCCAGGAAGCCATTGACGATTTATCATTCTCTTCTTTTCAAGACTTATTCTAGTTGTATTGCTATCTATGAAAACTTCATAGAAATCTTCTTTAACATCTTCTCTAAGGGCAGTAATATCTTTAGTTATCTTGAAATAACCAAATGATTGTCTATTGAAGTTTATTTGAAAGCATTTTCCCTCAAAACTTTTTAGAAGTTGATTATTTTCTTCTTCTTTTAGTCTCCTTCTTTCTGCTTCCTCTCTAGCAATATTATCTAAGTATTCACAATACTCTTGAAGAGAACAGCCAGGATGTTTCCTGGCATATTCTTTCATTGGACTTTCTCTTGACCACATTATTTCACTAATTTTATTTCACAACAAATATTGAGTTTGGGAATAGAAATCCACTCGCATATTCCATTGCTATCAACTGGTTTTCCTCCATTGATTGTGCAAATAGTAATATGTGGTTTAGCATTTGCACAAGGCAAGTCTGGTATAGTAACTCTAAAAGCTATTGCTTTGTTAGAGAAACCTATTCCATTTACTTCTACCATCCATGATTCATCAATCTTCTTTACAAGAGAGTCATATATCTCTTTGTCGTTTTGATTTCTGTGGAGCAGAGTACAATGGTCTAGATATAAAGTACTTCCTCTTTGAAGGACCAGATTAGCTATAATAGGATTAGCAAAAATGATTTTCATAAGCTCATTCCTATTATGTTCATTTAAAAACAATCCGAAATACTGATAATTCATAAATTCCAATTTTTAATTCTCTAGTGGACCTAGAGGGCTTTGAACCCCCGACCTCCTGATTATGAGTCAGTTGCTCTGACCTGGCTGAGCTATAGGTCCGATTTAGTCTCACTATCGTAGGACTATAAGCTCCCAACGTCCGACTGGCTACGGAAGGTTATTTACCGGTCTAATAACCTATTCTACTGTTAGTTCCTGTTCGCAGACATATTCAACTAGCAATTCATCATTACCAAATACCATAATCTGCAATACCACAATTTCCGGCCCATCCTTACTTAGTCTTGGTCTACTAGAGAATGCATATTCTGACATAGGAGACCTAGAATGAAATCTTACGAATTTACTTCTAGGATGAGACCTCTGGATTATTCCGCTACTGGGAGTATTTAGAGATACTTTACTAGTTATCTCCCCAATATTGAAAGAAGTTACGTTAAGCATAAGCACTTATTGATTGACATTTAAATATTATAGTTTTACCAATAATATCATCAGGCTTTATGTTAAACTTAGCAAACTCCTCAACCAGCTCATTCATATCTTCTACAGAATACGTTTCTCCAATAACTCTCATATTATCTAGAGAAGTTTGGAAATTCTTTAGTAGTTCTGTAAGTAAACAGCTATTAATTATCACTTTCATTTTACTATGATTTGCTCTTCAGGTTTTAACTTAGCTGGAGCATCAGAGTGTAATTTACCACATCTTACACACCAACAAACTCCAAATGAATTTTCTCTCACTTTACATCTGCCTTTCTCACAGATTTTAACTACTTTTCTGTAATTCTCCTTATCCATAATTATATAATTTAGAAATACAGCCTTACTACCCCTATGTTCCTAGTTATTCTTTAGCTAGCTTTAGATTATTACTAGGTAATACCGCAACGGATTTATTCAGCTGACTTTACCGCCTCTTGGTATGCAAGGCTAGGTCTCCCTAGCGAAGCTGTATTTAGTTGGGCTACCAGGACTCGAACCTGGACTCTCAGAACCAAAATCTGATGTGACTACCATTACACCATAGCCCAGTTTAGCTTAACTATTCTCTCGAACCGTTAAGCCCATATTTACCATGAAAAACACACAATGCGTGGGACGAGGCAGGATCGAACTGCCGCTATCGTCCTGGATTTTCAGTCCAGCGCTCTACCTACTGAGCTATCGTCCCATGTAATTAGATACTCAAATCTAATACTTTTGTTCCACCAGTTAGTTAAATCTTGTAAAGAAAACTTAAATTCTTCCTCAAATTTTTCTACCGGAACAGTTTCATCTCCTAATTCTATTGCCCATCTCCAGCAAGCTTCTGTTTCTGCTACGTCAATAGGTTCCTCCATTAGCCAAGTATCATCCATAAGTAAGTCAAGAAATGGCTTATGAAGGGACTTAAATATTTCAATTCTTTCTTCCATAACAAATTTTATTAAGCGGAGGCAGCTGGATTCGAACCAGCGGGACCCGAAGGCCCTCCGTCTTAGCAGGACGGTGGTTTAAGCCACTCACCCATACCTCCAAATTGCGAAGGGGCTTTTGTTATACTTTACTATTGAAATTGTAAAGCCCCTTCGCTGTGAATTACTTCACTTCTTCAAACTCAGTTGTTTCAGCTTTCTTCTCCTCCAACTCTTTCTTGCCGAGAACACTTTTCAGTGTATCAGCGAAAGGTATAGAGCGAAGCAAGTCGAACGCAGGATTCAAGTTCTCAGCAGTTTTAGCCATGAAGTTACCAGCGGTATTCTCGTTACCATAAACAGTAACCTGTCCAAGGTGAACGTGTTCAAACATCTGAGCAGATGCTTCTGCAATACCTGTCAACTGGTCAACTGTCTTGTACTGAACCACCATTTCAGGAGTCAAGCCAGATTCAATCATCTTCTGGACTGCCAGAGCAGGAGCCATTTCAATAGCCTGGACTTTATCAGCCTCAGCCATCAAAGATGCTCTCTTACCCTCAGCTTCAGCAAGCAGTTTCTTTCTTGTACCTTCAGCTTCGGCTTCTAGCTGCAACTTTGTAGCATTCGCTTTAGCTTCTGCTTCTTTCAGAATTTCAGCAGCCTTAGCTTCTGCTTCAAGTACAGCTTTCTGCTTAACAGCTTCTGCTTCAATCGTGATACGTTCCTTCTCCTTTTGAGCAGGAACAATCGTCTCAGCATGAAGCTTAGCTTCCATAGCCAATGCAGCTGCTTCGTTTACTTTCAGTTGCTTTTCTTGCTTAGTTTTCTCGATAGTCATTTGAGCTTCTACCTTAGAAGTTCCTGCTACCTTTTCAGCTTCAGCCTTAGCTTTCTCGGCCTCTCCCTTAGCTTTAGAGACTTCAATTGTGGCATTTTGTTCTGCCACTCCTGCAATCTTATCAGCTTCAGCTGCCTTTACACGCTTGTCTGACTCATACTTAGCAACTGCAGCTTCCTGTTCGTTAATTGCCTTTTGCGTCTCAGCTTCCTGTTTTTGTTTAGCCTGAGCAATACGAGTTTGTTTCTCTGCTTCTGCTTCTGCTTTCTTAGAGTCAGCTTCTGCTTTAGCCTTAGCTACATTAGCCTCAGCTAGTGATTCAGATTCTGCTCTATTAGAATCGGCTTCTGCTTGAGCTTTAGCTATAGCTGAAATTTTCTCAGCTTCTGCTTTAGCTTTCTCCGATTCCGCTGCAGTATTAGCTTTAGCAATATTGGCAGCTTGCTCAGCTTTCTGATTAGCAATACCCGATTGCTTATTCTTCTCAGCTTCTGCAAGTTTGATTTCCTTCTCCTGGTTAATCTCTGCCACACGAACCTCTTGCTCTTGTCTAGTCTGAGCAACAGTAGTTTCACGCTCTTTCTCAGCGTCTGCTACAGCAATTTCACGTTGCTTGTTGGTTTCTGCAATCTGAATATCTCCTTTCTTTTTCTCTTCTGCAATGTCTGCTTGTGCCTGAGCAAGAGCTTTAGTTGCAGCTTTCTGACCTAGATTCTTGATATAGTTTGCATCATCCGAAATATCAGCATTGTTAATGTTGATAATACTGAAACCTACCTTATTTAACTCGGTCTCAATATTCTCCTTAGCTTTGCCGATAAACTTGATTCTATCAGCGTTAATTTCCTCAATCGTCATTGTAGCCATCAAGCTTCTCACTTCACCAATGAGAATATCCTTGATTTGGTCTGAGATTTCAGAAGTTTTAGCTGTTAAGAATCTACTTGCAGCGTTTTGCATTAATGTTTGAGTAGTTCCAATACCAGTGGTCAATGTTACAGGAATAGTTACCTTAATCATTTGACTGGAAACACCAGTAACATTTACTTGAATTTGGATAGGTTTCAAGGACATTTTAGCCCAGTCTTGGATTACTGGCATTACGAATGTACCTCCACCATGAATGATTTTGGACGGCAGAATAACTTCCTCCGACTTTCCAGTCTTCTCGTTAACTACCTTCTTCTTACCAGCCTTACCAAACACAACCAAGATTTCATCACTGGCACACTTACGATACCGTGACAAAAGTCCAATAAAGGTTAAGACTACTAGCAATACAATAACACCTGCTACAATAAGAGTTTCTGTTGTCATCTTTTAAAAAATTCTTTTTTAGTTAAAATAATACTTTCCATTCTCAAATTTAGAAATTACCACACGAGTACCAACCATATATCCCATTTTTGGGACTTCTGGATAGGCTACAATTTCCTCAGAACCTCCATTTACTTCAATAGTAATGAAGAAATGGTTTTCACAAGGAACTGTGATAATTCCAACCCTTCCAATCAAGGCTTCACCCTCTTCTGGAATGACTTGATGCTGGAGTTTTAAACAGAGTTTATATAAGTAGTAAAGTATAACCACGAAAAGAATACCGCACACTAATGCGATTAGATAATCATACCATTCTACAGAATGAGATATGGACTGCTTAACACAAAGCCATCCACTAGCTCCCATTATAAAATGGATTAATCCCTTAAATGAGACAATATCACTCACGTTCATATCTAGTTCTCCATCTAAGTCAACATCTAAGTCAGTGTCTCCACCAAACCAAGATAAAATGAATTGAACTAGAAAAATGCCATATGAAACGGCTGCCAAAAGATAATACACTTCACTCATCTCTTACAATATTTACAATCTGGGTCATGGACCACTCCTACAACCTTGTAGTTTCCATTTCCCTCGGTGAATTTAATGTACTGATGATTCTTGTATTTAAAGTGAACTGCAGCATCAAATGGAATAATCCCATCTCTGGTATTCCTAGTAGCTTCTAGTTCACTAGTTGGACCTGAACAACTGAACAGTAGTATAAGTCCTAACGAAATGATTGTTAACTTTTTCATAATCTAATTTATTAATTAAAATAGCATAGGATAAAGGATTCGAACCCTTACTTTCGGTTTTGGAGACCGACGTGCTAACCGTTAAACACCAATCCTATATATTGCGGAAGGACAGGGATTCGAACCCTGGGGACGTGTTACCGCCCGACGGTTTTCAAGACCGTTGCAATAAACCTGACTCTGCCACCCTTCCAAAAGCTAGTCTTATGACTAGCTAAGAATCATACCAAGAAGCAATAATACACAGAATATAGCTAGAATACACCAGCCTATAGCCTGGATTGCTCCTCAGCCAAATATACAAATCATTGAAGATATAAAGAATACAGCTCCTCCTACTACACTTGTCCAACCTCCAGCATCTTCGTCATTCTTAGATAGCTTTCCTCTACCAGTTAGTAGCATAAACAAGGATATTCCTAATAATATGATACCTATTACAACACCTGCTATCTCTTTGTAAAGTAATTTCCATACTACGATAGTTATTGCTGTTTGTCCCAAATTAGAGTCTGCTATTCTGATGGCGGAATCTTCAACTGCTTTAAGAGTTTCATTAACAGCCACGCCTATTTCCTTACCAAGGTTAGCATACTCAGAAACTTCCTTGATTTCACCCTTTATAGCTTTCTCTGTTGTTATCTTCTCAATTTGAGTTCTAGTATCGCTTGGCAACTTATCATAGTCTTCTTGTGATATAGTTATCTGAGAAAAAGCTGCTACGCTCATCCAGAGCATAGCAAGCATAAATACAAGGAACTTTTTCATTAGTCAAGCCATTCAAATTCTCTACCTTCAAAATGTCTTACAAAACAAGCATCAAACACTAGCTCTCCAAACTGAGTTGACACATATTTTGCAATTTCTTCAGATTTGCACGCTAGCATCCCGACATCGGAAGAGGCAATGCCGACGCCATAGCTAGAACTGAAACAGCCGAGACCCGCAATGCCGCCAGAAGCCGCGCTGCCGCCCACCAACGCGAATTTCTCGCCCTGATAACGGAAGTGACCAATGACCTCTGCATCCTTCGGAACTGATTTCATTCTAAAGAAGCGAACCCAGGGATACCATATAGTACCAGTTAACAGATTGAACTTGTAACCTTCATTTAGCGCATCCAAGACTGTCTGCAACTTAGCTAGAGAATTTACAGATCTATTATAGTAAATAGTATCTCTAGTAACACACCCTAGATAGTTTACAGCATCCTCATAGGTTCTTATCCGTCCCATAATGTTTTCTGGAACGATTTCAACATTGCCAGTTTCGGCATTATAGATGGGTTTATAACCATCTGGACATTCAATTTCAATTGTCTTTTTCATTCGTTATAATATTTAATAAAACATGATTAGGGTGTTATAGCGGACTCGAACCGCTGACCTCTACAGCCACAATGTAGCGTTCTGCCAACTGAACTAATAACACCATCAAATTATTTAAGTAATGGCAATAACTTTTTACCAAGAATCTTTACTGCTTTCTGTGCATCAGCTACAGTTCTGAAATAAACAACACCTGGATACTTTACATTTTGATGCATGGCGACGTACACTCCTTTTATATCAGTTCCGTCTTTCCAGATAGAGAAGAACCCCTTCCAAGGAAATAACCGCTGTTACTCTCTGTTTTATTCCAACCATTGTTTAAGTAATTAGCTACTATTTGTAGACAAATTAGAGACTTAGTTTGCTCTGATATCCCTAAAGGTAAAAATAGCACATCCCAATCCTTTTCAGATTCTAATATTTCTCCAAGAGAAGGGACTAGAACTTCTTCACTAAAAGCGGTAAGAGCTAATTTTTTCAAGTCTTCATTGCCACTCTCATACCATTTACGCGCCTGTTCTAAAGTTATTTCAAGGCAAGCTTTTGTTTTATTCATTTTATTCATTTTATTTATTAGTTTTTAATGGACACCAATCTGGAATTAATACCCTTTCGTAAGGTCTTAACATTCCTTCAATTAGTTTATTCTCAGACTCCTTACAGAGCGCTTTCTCGTCGTCATCATTGAACCAGTCATTAGGATCTGGGTCAGGAACAATTAAGCAGTGCGGACATTCTCTACACTGCTTAATTTCTTTTTGAAATACTACACTAGTACCAGATTTCTGGTAAGTATCCTTCTCCGTACTCATAATTTGTCATTTTGTAATTTCTTTAAATTCGTTTATAACTGTTTTTATAAATGGTTTAATATCAAATAATAGTATTACAATAACAAATATAGTATTTATTACTGGTAATGCCATTATTGCGAGTCTTCCAACTGTAACAGATCGTTCATTTACTGCCATATAAAGGCTAACTATGTACGTGCTTATTACGTATAAAATGCTGAATATACAAATATCATCATAATATATTGAAATTAGTGTGGGATTGGGAGGACTCGAACCTCCAGTCTCAAAAGAGAGCAGATTTACAGTCTGCGCGGCTACCAATTACCGGTTACAATCCCGAATCGACCTAGTAGAGAACCCTGGTTTCCTCATTTAAATATGACTAACCTTTATGCAGTGGGTATACATATTTCTAAAATCCATATCCTAGGTCTCGCTAATAGGGTTTTATTCATAGATAGATTGATAATAATCTATCCAATAGTCTGCCTGCATATCTTCGAAGATTTCTTTGAGTTCTTCATCAGATAGCCCTTCATATTTGTCTTCCATTATATCTTTCTCCTATTAAATAGTCTAAAATATTCGTCAGAATATACGCTGCATAAGTCCTTATACTTTTTTGGCATAGGATAATCAAAGTCATCAAATGCAGACTCTTTAATAAATCCATCATGTAGAGCCATATTTGCTGTGGTAACAGCAATATTACAATTACGCTCCTTTCCCCAGTCAACAATGTTACTCATAACACTATTAAAGTATTCTGTATCATTATCTACTTGGAGATAGATTTCCACTCTGCAAATTGCAGGATTTTTGAATCCTTGTCTACCTTGTCTAAGAGTTATCTTAGATACGAAATCCAAGTCTAGCAAATCTGCTATTCTATCCTTAGCTACAATTCTAGAAATTCTTATCATCTTTTGGTAAGTTATTTTACATAATTGTGGGATAGGTAGGATTCGAACCTACTAAGCCTAAAGGCAACGGATTTACAGTCCGTCCCAACTCTCCATCGTTGGCGCTATCCCATAAAGCAATTAACAGATTTGTTCTAATTAACATAGCTACTACAATTCTTCCTCTTGGCACCCCAAGTCCTCTAGTAGCTAATAGCCGCACTAGTGCGTGGTAACAATTTTAAGGGAACTCACCTCTGTTAATTGGAGTAATCAGGGATTCATCTAAAAGGCACCCTACAGTCCTAATTGCTGTACTAATAGTGAATGTTGATTACTTCTTGTCTGGATAGCAGGACTCGAACCTGCGGTCTCTACATCCCAAATGTAGCATCTTACCAACTCGACTATACCCAGATGCAAACACGTGTTTCACAACAAATGTTTACTAGCGGAATAAAAGAAAAAGACTTCCCTATTAATAGGGAATTATTTCTCTATCTTAGAGAAAGTATAATTTAATCTTTCTATAGATATGATGCAATCTTTTGCAAAGTTTATACCTTTTGTCTAATTATTAGCTGGAGGTTCCTCCCTAATAGTAATAGAATTTCTATTAGCAACATCACATTCTGGAAATATATAGATGTTATGAAGGTCGCAACATATCATAATATCTATTTCATCCTCGTTGTATTTGTGAACGGTCCCTTTGTTATAATTATTACTTGTTAAACTAAAGTTCAACGAGTTATTTACAGTTTTACTCGCAGTAGTTTTCACCTAAGTTCTGTAAAACTTGTTATTATAATATATAACAAAATCAAATGGTAGATTGTCAGACATTGGTAATAAAATATCTAATCCATATTTTGATAATTCACCAATGGCTATACGCTCTCCTATTTCTCCGAGCTACTTTTTGTTTCTTAATTCGTCTACATTTATCATAGCTTAATTATTTAAAGTTGGTTCTCCCTAAGAGAGTCGAACTCTTGTCTTTCGATTAAAAGTCGAAAGCTCTACCGTTGAGCTAAGGGAGAATAATAGTCTTTCCTTCCAGATTCGAACTGGAATTATCTGTTTAGAAGACAGAGGTTCTATCCATTGAACTAAGGAAAGGATAACTAAGAGTTTGCCTACTATTATATAGTATAATCTAGATTTCTCTTAGTTAAGAATTGTTAAATCTTCTCTTCAGAGATTAGTGCGTTCCCACAAGTAATTCGGTCAGAATCTTCCTCCTTAGATGGAACAAATACGATAACATCCCAACCTTCTTCAAGTAAAGGCTGTTCGAATTGACGATAAACATTATAATCAGAGTAGCCAGTTACTTCAAAACCATTCTCAACTGCGGATGCAGTTTCATGAATAGGGGTTATTTTCACAATAAACTTCTCTTTATCGAAAAGTCTAGATAACTCCTTTGCATCCAGAATAGTCTGTGCAGTAACTGGGAAATTCAACGTATACTTTCTACCTTTCGGCATAGGTAAACGACTAGCCATTTCAGAAATAGTAGCTAATGAATGACTTTTGTTGTCAAATAGCTCTCTTCTCTGTTCGTCATTAGTAGAATTTATTGAGAATTGAAGACCTGCCTCACCTCCATAGAAGTCATTCTTGATTCCACACCAAGTTTGTATGAAGTTCTCTAGTTTTCTATTAGCTCTAGGAAGCATAGTAGAAACTACTGGATGGACAGTCTTAGCTATCAATCCACAACTCTTTACTACTTCTTTTAGAACAATCCCAAATGCTAGTACATTATCATTCCAAGTTGGCTCTCCCATTCTTGCGAAATGCACATTGAATCTGTCAGTATTCCTAACAGTCTCATTCTTGATAATGTTTCTTATTTGCCATTCCATCTCTTCAATAGAAACGTTTCCATAGAATCCAAATTTCGGAACATCACAGAACTTGCATTTCATTGGGCATCCTTTCTGGGTGGAAATGGTTGCAACCCACTTCTTACTAAGGTCAACTTCAGTATTAGCTACTCCGTTGATCTCCTTAGTTAATCCTAGAAAGTTAGCTTTGATATTGTTCTCTTTCCCATAGTCTCCTACGGTTAAAAATTCAAGTTTATGTTCTGTGTCAACATAAATCTTTCCTGTGTGAGTAAGTATTGTCTTCATTGTTCTTCAATTGCCTTCCAAATGATAATTAATATTATGAATACTACTATATAGGTCATGGTACAATCCTCCAATCCAATCTATTCATCACTATTCTGAATTTGTTAGCTTCTGACCAGCTACGGAAAGACCTAATGATCTTCCCGTAGCTGTCCAACAGATAATATTTCATACTTAACTAGCTCTCCATTAATATGAATTGTACAAAGGATTATATTGCCTACAATAATCATAGTTTCCACCATAATTATCTCATCGTTTATTTCGGTGATTCTTCTCATTATTGCCATAAACTAAATACTTTTTTTGTTAATGGATAGTTTCCTCTCCACTTTGTTGCATACTTAAATACACGAGAATCGCCTGTACGACGCCAAGTAGATCGAAATAGCGGGAATAAAATCGCCATAACGACAAGTCCAAATACTAGAACAATGAAAGTTAAACCTTTCAGTATATGTTCTAATAACCAAACGGGTAAAGTAATGCCCCATCTAACAATTGCTAATAAATCTTCCATATTAGTTCTCAACTATCAGAGTGTTATGGATTCTCAATTCCTCTTCCGAAATCGGAATTAATTCTCCAAATACTCTTATGTATTTTTGTTCTTTGATTACTAATGATGTGGTAATTTCAGTGATTACCTCGATGTTAGCATTGTGCCATCTCTTTAAATACTGAGAATGTATTCTTCTAGACAATTCGTAGTTGTCTGAAGATACTATTCTCGCAGCTTTGAATCTTTTTCTCATGGTTTTCTTTTTAATTCGTTAAATCTTTTCTTGCTAATTTTCCATTCACAAATGTTTCTGTAACTGTTCTGATGCCTTCTATGTGAATGGTATACTCGAAGGCGTGGGTTCCAGTGAGAGTTATCACTCTTCCCCATGAATCTGTAAATCTTGCGCGAACAGTTGAATCGCAATTTAATCTGTTGTACTTTCTCATTTCTTTTTCTTTTTAATCCTGACTACCCAAAGATGGGTAGTTTCGTCTTAATTTTCAAAGACTCATCAGAGGATTTTAATTAGTCCGGTAATCATGTTATCTCCAGAATCTCTGTATTTGTATATGTCTAAGAATCTGTCTCTAGTTGGATCATACATACGTTTAACATACTGACGATATCCAATCTCCTTACATCTTGTATCATTTATAAACACGTAATTTCTTGGAATATCAAGTTCTGGGAAATCCTTTTTGAATTCTACGGCATCCTCATTTACACTAATAATGTCCTTTCTATGGTGTTCTAGCATTTGGACACATGCGTCCATTCTCATTTTCAATGCTTCAATGCATACAGGAGCCCAGGCATTCATAATGTCTTGGATTGTAACGGTTGGGACATCTAGGAAATCTTCTAAATCAAAATCTTTATAAGGAATAAAGACTGAGGTTATAATCTCTAAATGATTTGGATAAGTTTTAATCTTTTCATTTTTACTTTATTTTAATTATATTGCATGTCCTATTTCTGAGCCTATTCTCAAACAAAGTAGTATTGTAGCTAAAAGTCCGAAAAACAGGCATACTCCTACACTCTTACATTTATAGCCTATGATAGCTATTATGTATAAAATGATTATGATTATCATATTTATATAGTTTTAAATTAATATTCTAGTTAAAGCTACTATTCTCACGAACTGTAGCTGAAAAGTAATAATCACAAATAATATAACTATGAAGATAATATAAAGATCCCTACTCTGGACTTGAACCAGAATCTTCTCCTTTAAAGGGAGACGCAATCCATTATACTAGTAGGGAAATCCTATCTATATCTAGAATAAGATAGGAGATTATTTCTCAGTTTTCCATGCTGAGGACGTTATCAACGTTCGCAAAGCGGGAACACCAACTTCGTTGGTATTCCATCACTAAATTTATAGATAGCTAGTCTATAAACTTGCGAATAGGTTCGAGATGGAAAATGAACCCTTATGAGGTTCTCTCTTACTATCTAGAGATTTTAATCAGGCTTCTTAGACCTGGCAACTTCTAACATAATTGTATAACATATTTTATATGTGATATGTACGGTCACTGACATATCAGCAGTACTCATAATATTGCTATAAGTGACCAATCCTTATAGCTCAACCTAAATCCTATAGTGCTCAAGTTTGCGAATATGCACATAGAATTTGTAGCAGTTATTTTTGGTGTTAGGCTCTTCTGCGTAGCCTCGCTTTTTGTTGCCTTTTTATAGGCTAAATACTAAATAATGTCCATAGAGAGTGTGAGCTATATAACTCCTACTCTGGCGGATTTTTTGAAAATCGGAAAAAGTCCGGAAATTGAGGGTCTTTTTAGTGGACAATTTCTCTCCTTCCTTTACCGAATTTTCGCGTTGAACATTGAAAATACTAATAACAGTTACAGTGTAAACTTCTATCCAGGAATATATCTCAATACTAAGTGATTTCTGATAAGAAAATATCCACTTTTTAAGTGATAATTCTCACCGTTTTTCACTTTGTATCGAGTATAAGGACCGGTGACTAACCAATCCTTATACATTTTGCCTTTAAGAGTTACAAAACTTCGTTTAAGCGAAGTTAAGCGTCCACACGTTGACGTTTCTTGTTTCGCCATTGAACTCGGCTACCACAACGGTTTTCTTTTCAAACTTAATCTTCTTACCGGCAAGCTCTTCCTTGAAAGCTTCATCCATTGTAGCGTGCTTCTGAACAGCATCAACAACAGTACCAGTTGGACGTACAAAATCACTACCGTCAGCAGGACGAGCGCCACGAGTCAAGCAGCCAATCCAGAAGTCCTTACCTTCTTCAGTAATAACTTTGGCAGCTTTGTTGGTTGTTCCGCTAATAGGCATTAAGAAGATTTTAAAGTCTTTAGGAATCGTCACCGTTTCTCCTTCATTGATATTGTTCAATTCAAGAGAGCGAACAGCCCCTACACCTGCATCTTTGAAAGAGTTGAATACTTCACCTTGAGCAGCAGCTCTTTCTTCACTAATCTGTCTAGCATTCTTTTCAGTTGCCATAATCTAATAATTTTTTTTTGTTAGTAATTATACATTTATTGTTCACTCGGGTAATGTTGGGGCCTGTATACAGGCTATTTATACCTTTATATTATTGTAAGTTAGTTAAGCATGAATAAACAGCGTTGTCATAATGTTTAAATTTATAGGGTAGGTCTGTCACCCCTACCCAATGTTAAACTATTTTACAAAGTCGATGGTTGCCACCTTTGTGGTAAAGTTTTCACCTTCAACTTTGGTAAATTCTTTTACTATCATAGGTTTCCCAGTGATGCCCTTAAATGCCTCATCGTAAGAGGCATTAGGATTTTTGTAAAACTTTTCGATTACTGTACCTTTAGGTCTTACAAAATCTCCCCCGTCTTTGGGCTTTGCTCCACGTGTGAGCCATGAAACGTAAAAGAATTTTCCTTCTTCGGTAACAACAAACTGATATTTGTTACCGTTAAATTCACGTTCATAGATTTTGTAGTCATTGGGAATTGTGAACTCTTCCCCTACTTCCACGTTTGCAAGTTCCGTAGGTGGTAAATTAGTTTTTCCTGCTGCTGCAAAATCCTTGATTTGTGTACCCTGTGCCGCTGCGAGTGCTTCACCCTTTTCTCGGCTGTTTCTTTCTGTTGCCATTGTTATAAAATTTATAATTATTACTCTTATATGGTTAGGGATTATATATATGGATATTTATTTTCCACTACGAACCCCAGGGGGGTCTAACGTAGTGGTGGACCGCCACTACACTCACTCTATGAATTTTTGGAATCTAGGTAATTGCCCTCCAAATATAAAAGTCGGAATTTATAATAACCCCAGGGGGCTATTTATATAAAGTACCTGTACCGGCTTTCCCCTTAATATATAAAATATGTATAATATTTGAATTAGAATTTTTTAACTTTGCGTTTAACTTTTCGGAGGTTATTGTTGTATATAACTAAAAAGAAAACAATTATGATTACAGACTTAGAAACATTGTTAAATTAGGACTAGTTTAAATAGCTAGTTGAGGCAATTAATACGAATCAAGAATATTATATGTCTGGTAATGGGCTAACTATTAAGTCCGAATCTACCGACGATTCTTTGTTCTTATTAATATCTTATGAAAGATAGAAGGAAGAAAGCTGTCTAGCTAATGAAGAGGTAGACCAATTCCAGAAATATTTAGAATCTCTAGATGATGATTTATTTATAGATGTATGCGAATATCTAGGAGAGCTTGAAGTTCATAAAATACAAGAATGCTTAGAAAGCGGCAAGTTAGAAACAGTAAGAGCTGGTATTGCTAAATTCAAAATGGCATTGTCAGATATAGCTAAAAAGAGAATTGAACAACTGAAAGCTTATGTATGAATAGGTTGCTCAAATGAGAATACTATTAGCTAATATCAACGCTACTATGCAGGCTTTATTTCACGAAAATGAACAATTAAGAAAAGAACTAGAGAAATTGGCAGCAGAAAATAAATCTCTAAAAGAGAAATAAGTTACTGCCCTATGGTGTAATGGTCAGCACAGATGACTCTAAATCATTTAGTCTGGGTTCGAATCCTAGTAGGGCAACGCCAAAATTAATAGTTATGATAAAATTAAATGAGAATTATGTAGTAACTCCAACAGGAGCTAAAACTCTTATTATAGAAGAGGGAGACGATTGGAATAAAGTTTGTGAGAAGGTAGTTGGAAGTAAGTTTGATTATATCTTTGTACCTCAAGAATTTGAGAATCAAGCCTGCTATTTTCTTCCGCAAATAACAATTCAAGGAAAACAGATAGGCAAGATATGTACTTATAAGGTATTGAAATGAAACAGTGTGCAGTTGTATTAAATGGAAATGATGTTGTCAAAGTCTCTAATTTAAAGAGAAAATACGACAAGATAATGAATAACCCTAATATGAAAATATTAGAGGAATGTGATATGGAAATGTTAGATGAAAAGTACAACTATTGGAATAGAACATTAAATAGAAATACAGAAGAGGAGAAAAAAGAAGAGACTAAGATGCATCACTTTAAAAATCCGAAAACTGGATGCTCTATAACAAGTATCTATCCAGATTTGGAAGAATGTAAATCATATATAAAAGACTGGATGGATTATGTTAAACTTGATTGAAAAATATAACGAACTTACTAAATCGGAATTAGAGGAGCTAGCAGAAATAACACTATTAGCTACAGAATCTTTAATTAATACTATTGTAGAAGAAGGAAAACAAAACGAACAATGGTTCTTAGATTATCTAGACAACTTAAATAAGCTAAGTGTATCGTACTAATATGTCAGTAGCCGCAAATATGATGATGTTCAATTCTTCAAGAATTGAGCGTGAAGAAAGGGAAGTATATGAAAAGGCTCTTAAACTTTTACAAAGAGCTGCAGGAATTTCTGGAGAAACTACAGATGATATAAAAAATTTCGTATTTGACATTTACATTAATGGCAAAGTACTTAGCAGTTTAAGGGCTAGCTATCCACAATATAGTCTTTCAGATGATTCTTCTATATTATTAGATATATGGAATCAAGTAGACCATCAAGTAAGAAATATACTACAACATGGTTTATATAAAGATACTACAATAGAGAAAGCAATTATTAACGACACTTTTGAAGGGTATGATAAATTATAAGAAAACAATAACTAATATTCATGAGCTGCTTCCAGAGCTAGACTTGGATACATTATTTAAAATAATGGAGGCTATAGTAGAGGAAACTACTCCAATTATAAATTGGCCCAATAGCATCAGAACTCCACTTTCAGATAAACCTTGGTGGGAAGAGCCAAACAGAATCACTTGTACGTATAATAGTAAATAAAAATAGGCGAGCCTAGACTTAATTGTCTAAGTTCGCCTATTTTGTTATGCATTAACTTTTAGATATTTTATCCATGAAAACATCTTTCTCTATCCTTCTAGATACTGTAAATTGTCTTCATTCATATAAGCTTCTTCTTCAAAGCTTACATCTCTGTAGCAATCATTTTGAGAATCTTTAAGTCTTAATAGTCGTATAATTAAATACTCTAATCCATACCAGATATAGAAAGATGGAATAGCTAACCATACCCATTCTAATCCAAATAATATAGATATAAGTATTGCAAACGCTATTGCACATTCTAAAATCTATACTGAATGGATATTCTCGTGATTCTTATCCTCATCAGTCAAATCCGACTTAGTAAATATTAATCCAAACAGATTAATTACTTTATAACCTCCAAACGGTATAATATTATTTTTAATTATCATATTATATAATACCAATCATTACGTTCCATAACTCCTTTCTCCTTGAGCTATTTGTTATCTAAATGATAGTCTCCATTTCTAAAATTTAATTCATTCTTAGTATAGTCCCAATAAAAATACCCTTTCCAGCCAGGGAGTAATAAAGTACGACCAGTAGCCGCATAAAGAGTTGCTCTATTATAGTCCATATTACTTATTAAATATAAATAGTAAATAAAGATATATCTTAAGTATAAATTCTTTAATTAATTTAACTACAGCGCTCATTGCTTTCTTGTTTTAATTAATCCATAATTTCCTTTCTTTAATCTAGTAGTAGGAATCCATCCATTATCTAGAATAGATCTATGTCCACTTGGTTTATGTATCTTAGCTCCATCTTCGTGTTTCCATTTAGCCGCGTTTCTAGCAAAGTTAGCACGCTTCTTCTGAAGAGGAGTAGCATTAGGATTGTTTAGTACAGATTTAGCATGTTCCTGTACAGACTATCCTGCAGCCTTAGCAGAGGCAGTAAATTTACCTTTGTTTTTCTCTTTAATATGAATGCCTGACCCGTTTTTAAAAATTGGACATCCAAATGTTACCATTTTTGTCATATTAGACATTTTTAATATAATATATTATTTATTGATTTGTATCTTACAAAGAATATTAATATACTTGAAAAGTATCAAATAAATATAGATAAATGTGATAAATGATTAAATGAATTATGACTAATGGACAAAAGTAAAATTACAAAACAAAATGGGAACATAGCTTTCGAAGAGGAAGCTCATATTTATTATGATGTTACAAAGCCAGAACAGAAATTTATATCTGTAACGACTTTAATTCATTCTTTCACCCAACCCTTTGATAAAGAGTTCTGGTCAGCTTATAAAGCACTAGAGAAACTTCTACCTAAAGAAGATTGGGCTATCGAGAAAAAATCTCTGCTGAATACTAAGAAATTTGACAAAGTTCTACTTGAACTTCATAACATTACAGAAGACGAGTTTAATAAAGAACAACAAGCTATCTTAGATGCATGGGATATGGAGAACAGAAACTCTTGCGAGAGAGGAACTAGAATCCATGCAGATTTGGAAAACTCTTTTTACAAAAAGAAGAAGGATATAGATCTAAGTAAATATCAAATAGGTGGTAAGTTTGAGTGTATAAAAGACTATAACAATCTAGATTTGGAGAATGGGGTATATCCTGAGTATCTAATCTCTAGAGTATCTGAGGACGGAAAACTAAGAATAGCTGGACAAATTGACTTATTAGTTAAAAGAGGTAATAAGATAATTATTGGCGACTGGAAGACTAATAAAAAAATAGAAACAAAGAGTTTCTTTAATTCTAAAACTAAGACATCAGTTAAGATGAAGTATCCTCTAAATAATTTAGATGATGTTAATTATTGGCATTATACCCTTCAGCTAAGTACTTACGCCTGGATGATTCAGAAGAAAAACCCAGAATTTGAAATTGAAGACTTAGTTTTAGTACACTTCGACCACAGTGACAACATGACAGTATATCACTTACCATATTTAAAAGATGAAGTAATAAGAATGCTTTCTTTTTACAAGAAAGAATCTATATTGGCAGAAAATAAAAAGAAACGTCAACGTATTGAATATTAATTATGACACTAGAGGAAATAGAAGAAAGATGGAAAATATGTAGACGCTGTCCAATATGTAATCAAGAAGATGCAATATGTAATGGACAGTTGTATTTAAATCCAGAAAACAATGACATAAGTATTGGTCCAAAAGAAGGATATATAAAAGGATGCGGATGTCTACTGGAATTAAAGATACCTAATGAGAAGAAGCATTGTCCTGCGAAGAAATGGTAAATAATTTATTACTATATGGGACTCCAGTAATGGCTAACCCTACTAAGGCTTATATACTTATGACTCAAGAACCTACTGAAAAGATGTCAAAGAAATGGATTAAAGCAATATTTACTAAACCTTTAGTAATATTGAAGAGTATATATTTCCATATATTTGGAATTAATCAAGATTTAGCAACCACAAGATTAAATATTTGTAATACTTGTCCTCATAAATTACAGACTTCATTTGGAGAAGTATGTGAGGAGTGTGGTTGTATACTAGAGAACAAAACTAGAATAGAAGATGAACATTGTGATTTATGTAAATGGTAAAATGAATTATGGAAACTTTAAGAACAGAATTGAACAGTAATGAGAAACTAGCACTAGCTATAACTGGTATGGAAGGTACAGGACAGCACCTTATAGTAAATGGAGAAGCTGCAGATAAAACTTTATTAAGAGAAAAACAGGAAAGATTCAATACAGCAGTAGATGAATTAGAAGATAAATTCTCTAAACATAATGCAGCTTTAGAATCTTACGCCAAATCATTATCTGAGGATACGAATGGTGTAGAAATTATGCCTATGTATGGGTATGCATTAATTAAACCTTTCGAACAAAATCCGTTTCAAAAAATTAAAACTACTAAGAGTGGATTAATTACAGACTTAGGTGGATTTGCTCCAACATATAAATCTAATGAAACAGGAGAAATAGAAGAAGAACAACAATTTATTAAAGTGGGTACTGTTATTGAGGTCGGGCACAAGTGTGAGTTCCTAAAACCTGGAGATATAGTATTCTATACAATAGCTAGCGAGTGCATGGTTCCGTTCTACAAGTTTGGATTTGTTGTAGTTAATGAGAACAGAATTATGGCTGTAGTTAACGAAAATCTAACTGAAAGAAGAAACGAATTGAAGTATGGAAACAATTGATGAAAAAGTTTATTTTAAGCCTGGGGATTGTGTTACTTTACGGTAGTGTAAAGTAATGCATTCTCCAGTTATGCTTGTTCTAAGAAGAGAAGCAGCTTTATTTAAAGATAACCAAGGATTACGAGGATTAAGATGTAGATGGTTTACTGATTCCGGACTTATGTAGGAAGCAGTGTTTAATACTAAGGATTTAATTAAAGTAGAAGAGTAATGGCTAAAGTGTAGTTTGACCCTGAATTGATGCGTAATATCAAAATTATTTACGGAGATGCGGACTTAGATGAGAGAACCTTGAGGTAGTTGCATTAGACTTGGGCAACTAATCCAGACATTATTAGAAGAACCGCACAATAGAAAATGCCTAAGTTACAAGAGGCATATTTTGATGCTCCAGAAATGCCTTCATTACCCACAAGATTAGAACCTCTTCCTACTGCTGAAATAGCTTAGGATGATTTAAGAGGTGTTAAAGATTTTAAGACAGCTTTTAGGGTTGCTAGAGAGAGAGGACTAAAACAGTTTATGTGGGGAAATTCTGTATATACTACAGACTTAGGACAGCCTTCAAGTAAGCCTAAACAACCTTCTACCATTCAGATTCCTTAGTCAGATACTTAGATTAGTATAGAAGCTCCAGACCTAATTGCTACAACAAAAGGAACTACTTGGGGTAGAGGAATACCAACTATTACAGGAGGCAGTTAGCCAGCTAGTGAATAGACAAGAGCCAAGTAGCCTTCAAGTAAGCCTAAAGTAAATCCTGTACAGGCCACCAGTAGATATACTATGGGAAATACAGTACAAGGAGGAGATTTTGGGATACATAGGGGGTTATAGAGATTATTTAATTATCTTGGAGATGTATGGAATTCTAGAAAATCAGAAGCTAAACCATTAACATTATCTCCGGGACATACAACTAAATTTCAACAAGGAGGAACAATGAATAATCAACAAGAATTACAAAAAGCGTTTGTGGCATATTTAATATAGGATGCGCAGTCATAGGGAGTTCAGATATAGTCTGAACAGGATTTACAAGCTTATGCTGAACAATTAGGTGAAGACGGCATTAAAGCTAAGTATCAGGAATTTATGCAGAAAATGCAAGGAGGAGTAATGGCTAGGCTTGGAGCTAAGCTTGAGTATTATAAGAAGCTAAAAGGAGTATGTCCAGAAGGAGAAGAGCTTGTATATTTTAAGCAAGGCGGTAGAATCTGTAAAGCTTGCCAGAAAGCACAAAAAGGAACTAAAGTTACTAAGAAAGCTAATGAAGTTGATAAATTTAAGGCAGGAAGAGCTTAGTATAAGAAAGATATGAAATCTGCTAGAGACTAAGCCTCAAGAGATTCTATATCAATCAATAAATACAATGATTAGGAAACTATGGCCAATAAAGGACATAAGGGTAATTTCCAGGGAGGAAAATGGGTTCCTGACAGAAAACAATATGCTAAGAAAGACGCTTGTGGCTCAAAAATGAAAGTCAATAAGTGCGGTTCCAAAATGAAAAAGAAATAATAAGATTATCTAATGTGTATGATAATGATTAATGATTATGAATGTATTTAACTATAACACTTTAACTAAATAGCTAGAAATAAATGAACCAGAGATATTGCTAGTTAAGGAATTTAAGGCTTTAATCTAGAGGGATAAATCTGCAGAAAAGGATAGAGCTACTAGAGAACTATCTTACATTTATTTAGCTATAGACTGGAAAAGTCCGTACAGTTAGTATTCGGAACATGAACGACATGACGAAGCTATTAGTGATTCTGGATTGACAGAGTCAGAATTTAATGACCCTATATTTAGAGAAGCTTGTAGGAAATACAGAGCGTTACAAGATTCAAACAAGTCAATAAAATTACTGGAAGCAGCTAAAAGGGCTGCAGACTAGTTTATTGATTATTTTGAAACTATTGTAGATTTAAATGAGCGTGATAATAACGGCAAGCCAGTATTCCAGGCTGAAAAAGTAATGAAGGAAATGGCTACTCTTCACAAAGTTCATGAAGAACTCATAACACTAGAAGACTAGGTTAAGAAAGAACTTACTGAACAATCTACTGTTAGAGCTGGAGCTGTGGATGGTTTTGACCCAGGAGACTTTTAATTATGCCAAGAAAAAAGATATTACCTGAAGAAATATAGAATATTGTAGATTAGGTAAGAGAAAAAGAATAGAAAGAGGATGCTAAAGAAGCTAGAGAATTAGTATAGAAAATAAGAGAGGAAAGGGTCAGAAATTCTGACTATTGGGATGTTAAAATAGGAGATAAAATAGAAGTATTTGACCCTACCTTATCTTATGAAATAACTGGATACAGACCTATTGACGAAACTCATGGATTGGACTTTAATCCAGATTGGTTTACCGAGACTAGGGAAGTATATAAACGAACTGGTCAATACTGTCCCTACCTTAGAGATAGTAAACGGTACAACGAATTTTGGAAAGAGCAATATAGAAGATGTAAGTATGGAATGACAGTTAATGGGTACACCATTACTGGAGATAATTACTTCTTCTTAAATTTCTATTAGTTACCTACTATTGACTAGTAGAAAGCCTCTGGTGAGGGTACTGATAATGACTTCCCAATATTCTTTGCATCACATTATATGTTCTTTCATTATCTATAGATGGCTAGAGTGCTACACAAGCACGCAGCTTTAATGAAAGCTCGTTCTATTGGATTCTCTGAAATAAACGCCTCTCTTTCTGCTCGTATGTACTCTGTTATTAGAAGAAGTAGGGTTATGATTACTTGCTTTAATGATACCTTCCTTAAGGGTACCTTTAGTAAGTTTGATAATGCTCTTACATTCTTAAATACCTGTACTGGAGGAGGATTTTTTAAATTGCGACTTATTGACCAGGATTTGAGAAAGAAATCAGGTAAACAAATCAAAATAAATGGTTAGTTTGAAGATGTAGGATTTAAATCTGAGGTTGTAGCAATTAACGGAGCTAAACCATCTAATATTCGTGGAGACCGTGTAGATTTATTAATATATGATGAAGCTGGTTCCTGGCCTGGACTTGATACCGCTGTGGTACAAGGTCAAGAACTTTGTGAAGTTCAAGGTATGCCTCGTGGAACAATGTTGTTTGGAGGTACTGGCGGTGATATGGGTGCTCCTCTAGAGGGCTTAAAAAAGATTTACTATAATCCAAGAGCATATAAGATTCTTCCATTTAGACATAATTGGACTTAGGATGGGACTACTATAGAGAGTGGATTCTTTATTCCATACTTTATACAATCTTTGAATCCAGAATTTATGGACCACAGAGGAGTATGTAATACTGTGGAATATAAGAAATTCTTATAGGAGGAGCGAGATAATCTGTTAGCTGTACCAGAAGACTACCTAAAGAAATGCGCTGAACGTTGTTGGAATGCAGAAGAAGCATTTAATCTAGAAGGTGTTAATAAGTTTAATAAAATTTTAGTTGCCGAATAGATAGCTAATATAAGACTTAAACAAATTGGCCCAAGACCCGAATGTGGTTATATTGATTATTTTTACAAAAATAATAAACATACTTAGGATAATATTGATGGTTTTAAATGGATTCCTAACAGCAATGGCAAAGTAAAAATTCTAGAGCATCCAATATGGTCTGACTTATATAAAGAACAAATGGAAAAGCTTAGATAGGAGGCAGAAGATAATGGCTAGGATTTTGAAGTTCCAGTTTATAAAGAGATGCGAGACTTATATGTAGCAGGTATAGACGGTATTGATATTGGAGCGAATTAGACTTCTAAGGAAACCAGAGACCCGTCTGATTTCTGCATAACGATTAAGAAACGTGCGTTTGGTATGAATGACCCTCAGTATGTTGCTATGTACAAGGATAGACCTGGAGACATCAGAGAAGCCTATAAAATAGCTATGTGTTTAGCTCGCTATTATAATTGTAAAATAAATATAGAAGCTACTCGTATGGGTATGGTTACTTGGGCTAGAGAAAAAGGATGCCTTAACTATTTTATGAAGCGCCCAAGAGCTACTCTAACTGACGTTAGAAATGGAACTACTAAATAGTATGGAACTCCTGCTACAAAAACTATAATCGAATAGCATACTGATTTAACAGCCGCCTTTATAGAAGACTATTGCCATACTATATGGTTCGAAGAAATGTTAGACCAATTTACTGGATATAATGATGAGAATAAAGGTAAATTCGATATTGTAGCCGCTGTAGGTATGACTGAGTTAGCAGACCAAGAGCTATCAGGAAGACAGCCCGTACTTGTGGAGAAAGAAGTTGAATAGTTCCAAGATTTTGGTTACTATTACGACGAGAGAGGAATTAAAAGATTTGGAGTTATTCCAACTAAGAAAACTCCTGAACTTAATATGCAAAGAAACGAATATGATGACCCATACAGAGTTGAAACAAGTGATCCTAGAATATATGAGGGACTTGTACAAAATGGAGTATATAGGCGGACTAGATATTGAGAGTTTAGACCCAGTTGGGTATAAAGTCTCTTTTAACTTTGATAGGTCAGAAATGCCATTAGTAATAATAGCAGATTTACCAGACGAAGAATTTCTGCCATTTATTAAGGAAGAATTAAGAAGTAGGAAGTTACAAAGAGTTAAGTATTATAACGCTACTAAACTTCCTCCAGAACAACATAATTTATGTTATGAAAGAGAAGGAATTGATAGACAAGACAAACGAGGCTATTGCGGAACTTGTATATGATAAGTATGAGTTACAGAAAGCTTATAATTATTATAATGGTAAAAGAGATCCTGAATAGTTCCGTTATCTGGAAGAAAACTTCGGAATAGGTAGCCCCACTTCGGTAGAGTTTACGCCTTTATTAAAGAAACACGTAGATGCTCTAGTTGGAGAATATTTAGGAACTCCTATACTTCCGAAAATTTCTTGCAAAGATTCAGATACTATCAGTAATATAACAAGAGAAAAATAGCTAGAAATAACCAAGGGAATAGTAAAGTTTTTGAAAGACCATTTAAGTAATTCAATTCTTAAGTTTATTGATGGCAAGGATATTACTGATAAAGCTGTAAAGACTTAGTTAGATAAAATTATATAGGATATTGACCAATCCTTTATTTCTCAATATGAAATTGCAGCTTAGAATATAGTACATTATATTATGCAATCCAGAGAAACCGATTTAATTACTAAGTTACGTTAGTTACTAACAGACTTATTAATTACTGGTTATACATTCTTTAGAGTGAAATCATCGGCTTCTGGAACTAATATTGAAATAGAGGTATTAAACCCACTTAATACATTTGTTGATAGAAATCCAGAATCTCCATATGTAAGGAACTCATATAGAGTTGTAGTAAGAAAGTGGATGAGTAAGAGTTAGATTTTAGCTAAATATGGCAAAGAAATATCTAGAGAAGATTTAAGAAGACTAAAAGATGAATGGCGAGCTGATGATTCAGCTGCTGTTTATAGAAGAGTATATGGAGATACTTGTACAGTAGTAAATGAAGATTAGAATCATGAAACCATTCCCGGCTATCCAGACAATGAATATAGTGCTCATAGGTTCTAGTTAATCCCAGTCTATGATGTTGAATGGATTGAAACAGATGATGATTTTGTGATGTAGAGATACAATACTATCAGAATAGGAGAAGAGATATATATTCTTAGAGGATTAGACAAGACTGTTATGAGGTCTAAAGATAATCCCAACTTCTGTTCTTTATCGGTAAATGGAGTATATTTCTTAAATCGCTCTTAGTAGCCTTATTCTCTTATATTAAAATGTGCACATCTGTAGGATAGATACGACTTATTAAACTATTATAGAGATAATCTAATAGCTAATAGTGGTACTGCTGGAGTTATTATGGATATGTCTCTGTTGCCTACCAACTTAGGAGTTAAATGGCCAGAACGAGTACAAAAATGGTTAGCTTATAAAAAAGGTGGTATCATGTGGATAGACTCAAGCCAAGAAGGTAGGAATGACGGACAGCAAGCTCCAAACTAGATATATAACGGATTTGATGATACCTTAAAAGCATAGGCTGTATAGGCTATTGAATTAGCTATTCAATCAGTAGAACAAACTACATCATCAATAACTGGAGTATTTAGGGAACGACTTAACGGTATAGAAACTAGAGATGCAGTTACTAATATTAAGTAGGGAGTAGCTAACTCGTATATAGTAACTAAGCACTATTTTTAGCAGATGGATTTAATAACCTGCGAGATACTACTAGATAGTCTTAATTAGGCTAAAGTTACTTATAAGAAAGGATTAACTGGAACTATTATACTTGGGGATAAATATCAACAGATATTTACAGCACTTCCTGAGTATTTTACTGTTACTGACTACGATATTCATATTACTGCTAGTTCAGAAGTGATGGAAGATCTATAGACTATAAAAGCAATCATTCCAGAGTTCGTAAAAAGTCAACAGATGGATCCAGATATTATTTTTGAGGCTCTTACATCTAAGAGTCTGACAGACCTTAAATATAAGGTTAAGAAAGCTGTTCAAGTTCGCAAAGAGGAAAATAATCAGCTTCAGCAACTACAAGAAAAATTAGAAGAAACCTCTCAATAGGCTTAGTAGTTACAGCAAGAATTATAGAAAGCTCAGCAAAAGATTGAAAGCTTAGATGAATAGAGACTGGGATTAGAATAGTAGAAGATGCAGTTAGAATATAAAGTTAACTGGCTTAAAGCTCAGTCTGATTCTACTTATAAAGATAGACAAATGGATATTGAAGAAAAAAGAACTGAAATAGAGTTGGCTTAGCTTCATGATGGAAATTCATATAATGACAAAATAAGACAAATACATTAATATGGCAACTGGAACAATTGTATACAACAAAGATTAGTAGTAGATTTATCCTATCTCTGATGGGACAGTAATTATAAGTAATGCTTCCGGTTCTAAATCAAATGTAGAAGACGACTTAAAAAAATTATTTAAGTAGGTATCAGATTTATCCGGTTCAAGTGAAGCAGTTAATAGTATTATTATTAAAATACATTATCTCCCTGCTAATACTGCCGATGAATCTGAAATAAAACTATCAAGTAAGTAGTGGTCTGATACTTTTGAGCTTCCAACAGAAGAGAATCCATATATATGGAAAAGAACTAAATTTACTTTTTAGGGAGCTGATGAATCATAGGGAACTACTATCTATGAAATAGTAGCGAGTGATGTCTCTACTATTATATAGACTATATATACTAGAACCGAGGGAATAACACCAGTTATAGAGTATAAACAAAAAACGAATGAAAAAGGAGATCCTCTCTATATAGATTCTGACGGGAGAGAAACCACAGAAGTAACCTCTATTAAAGCCTATGACTATAACTACTACTGGAATGGACAGCCCTCCTCTGGGATTGATAAATTACCTCCTACTCCAGATGGATAGTCTTATACCTGGACTGACTATCCACAAGATATTAGTTTATCTTTTACTTCTGTTTTTATGTCTAGACGTATAAAGCAATCTGGAAAGTGGGGACCTTTTTCTACACCAGCTCAATACGGTCAATGGCCTAACACTTAATATTATTGCAATATGGAATTTAGTATTGATATACATACCCAAATTAATGGGGAAATACTGATAGAAGATTTCTCAAAAGAATATGGCTAGTATATTGATGAAGATGTAGAGGTAGTAACTTCTTACGACTCCTATAAGTATAGTGAGAGTGCTACCTTGAATACTATCATCAAAGTTAGTATAAGCGATGCTACTCTGATAGATGTCCTACTTAATGACCATACAGAAGACTTAGACTCGTGTATGTTTAAGGTCAAGGATGATGGTTATTACGTAGTAGACCATATCATTATTCCTAATATGAAATGGTATGAAAATTCATCGGACGAATACAAGGAATACTATGAGACTATCTATGTTACTGATGGAGAAAAATTATATAAAGAAGTAGAAGGTAAGCTAGAAGAGTGTACAGTTAAAGAAGTTCTTGAACGAAACATAGAAGGAACTACTATAAAAAAATGTAAGGTAGATGTTTTCTTTACAGGAAACTTGTAGTAGTGTTACATTAATTATTGTAAGAAACTCTTTGATGCTTTACTAAATAAGTGTCTAACTAGAGATTAGGAAGGAGATATATTTGCTCGAGATTTCATATGGATGACTCTTAACATTATAGATTATTTAATATGCTTTAAACAATTCATGGAGGCTGAAAGATTACTAGCGATGTTCCGTACCTGTGGAGGATTCTGTGACAATCACCACCATGGACATAAACGTATAGGTTGTGGATGCTCTTAAGAGAAAGGCTATTAAAAGGTATGAGGATTTTCTAAGAAAACTCAAAAAGGGATATAAACCAGATTATCAAGATATTCTTAATCTAATTTGTTTTATTAACCTACCTGTAAGACTAGATAATCACGAATTTATTAAATAGCAATTATTAAACTAGAATGATACAGTCTATTTACACTTCGGTAAGTAACGCAGATATAGTGCCTTGTGGTAAAAAGGGTAAGCCTATAAAATGTGAGCCTATACCTCTCTTAAGAAATAACTATTTAGGAGAATATAGGACAGAACTAGAAAAAGCTAAAGTAAGAAAGAACTTAGGTATTGCTGATGAGTAGAGTCTATTGTGGGGAAACATTAGTGGAACCATAGAACTGCAAAAAGACCTAGTATAGTATATAGAACAAAAATGGACCTATACTAGTGACGTTGCAGAAGGCATTAATACTGTGAAGGATGCCCTAGACTATGCCCTACACTTTATTAGCGAATATGAATCTAATACAAAAGCAATAGAAGAACTGAAAGTCGATATAAGCAATATTAGAACTTCTATATCTGTATTGGAGGAGGATTTACAGCGAGAAATTGATACTAATAGAAAAGGAATTAATAATCTATCTGAAGAAATAGTAAAAATCAATGAAGCTATAGTTGAGTTGAACAATGCTATTGAGAATATAGATGTTGATAAAAACATTCTTAATTGGATTAAGAATAGTCTCCAAAATTCCAAAACTATAGAACTAAAGGAAAATAATTCCTTAGAGGTGATTTTATCTACTTAGGAAGATAATGCTATTCATTTAATAGAATAGGAGATTGGAGAGGAAACCTCTTCTATTATCCTTCCAGGTATCTATGTTAAGAATCTTGAACCTGCTCTAGAAGAAACAAAGAAAGAAGTATAGAAAACTTAGGAAGCACAACAAGAGACAAATACTAAAGTAGAAGCTAATACTGAAAGTATTACTAATATACAAACTAACTTAGAAACTATAGCTACTTATTAGACGGAACTCCCAGATGATACTACTTCAACAGTAATTGAAGGGACTACAGTAGAGAAACTTAAGGGCAAGCCCTTTAATGAAATTATTGATACTTTACTGTTTCCAACAGTAGTTAGAGATTTAGTATACCCATAGCTTTATTATAGTTTTACTTCTCAAATAGTAGAAGTGGGAACTGCTTTATTAACTCCTACACTTACATTTATAAAGAATGATGCTGGAGAAGAAACTGACAGACGAGAAACTATTACTTATAACAGTTCTCCTGTAGAGTCTGATACATATAATTCTATTGGTACTTATACTCACTCTGGTACAGTGAGTTATGCCGCTGGAGAATATTTGATAAATAATAAAGGAGAAGTTACAGATAAGAGAGTAGAAGCTGGTTCTATTTCCGCTACCGCTTAGGTAGTAGCCACATATCCTTGGTATTCTGGTAATACTGATGGTGTGATTAAATAGGCGCTAGTTCCTTTTGGACAATCGTCTGGAACTATCACATTTTCACTAAGTGGTAAGGCTATTATAAAATTGCCAGGAAGTAACACATAGTTAAATTCATTTACCGTAGATGGAGGACTTGGATATTTAAATGTAGACCTAAGTGGTTGGGAAACGTCTACCGAGTAGATAAATGGATTTACTTACAAGGTATGGACTAAGAAAGATACTTACTCCTCAGCATTGCCACATCAAATTAACTTTATTCTATCACAATAATGGCATTTAAATATACAGGTGATGCTACCTTAGGTGTCGCTTTAACCGTAGAAACTCCGAAGCCTCTCGATAATAGAACAGTCGTTAATAACTTAGACGAACTTTATTCTATTCCAGAGAAGTATGCTTATCAAGGTATGACCGTTGCTAACATAGATAACGGAAATATTTATATGCTGATTGATAAGTCTAAGATTAAATACAAGGAAGGATGGAAAGCATCCTATGAATCTATCTAGATAATCACCTGTACAGAGGCTGAATATAAAGAATGGTCTGAGAATACTACAGACGATTTTAGGCCCATAGATGAAAGTAAACCATATCTTCATGCTGAGACATATTATTATATATATGAGGATAGCTTAGACGATAACTAGTTTTACCTATCCGCGGAATGGGGGAAAAAGATAGAAGAGCAATTAAAATAGAAGGCTCTTAATACTACTGTAGTATAGATTAGAACAGACTTAGATAACACTATTGCTAGCCTATCAGATTATGCTACACTGGAAGAATTAACTACTAATTATGTCTCTAACGATTCTTTAGCTCTATCACTGACTAAGTATTATACTAAGGAAGAAACAGACGATATTTTCGTTACTAAAGAAAGTCTTAGAGGAGAGGGAATGGAAGGAGATGATTTTGTCTTCGTTACAAAGAAAGAATATGAGGAAGATTAGTAGGCCATCCAAGACGAGTTAGATAAAACTCTTAAGGTAGATGGAGATGGTTCCTTAGAAAGCATCACTGTTGGATAGATAAAATCTCCTGTAGTAGAGGGAGAGAGCTAGCTAGTAGTAGACGTTAGGTCTGAAGGATTATTTATAGGTGAAGATTAGATTGCTACTGAATCGGATATTCCGAACTTAGTAACATTAACTGAAGAAGAGTATCTAAAGTTAGTAGAGGAAGGGACGGTAGAGCCTGATACATATTACTATGTATATGACGTCACAAATGATGCAAAGGTTTATATTACTAAGGAATATTTGGATTAGAATTATCATACTACCAATCAATATCAGTCCTGGGTTGCTACAAATTATTACTCCAAGAAGTAGATTGATGAAATAGTTCAAGGTTTGCAAAAACTTGGAAACTACGTTACTACAGAAGATATTAAGGCTTATTATACTATTTAGCAGGTTGATGACAAATTTCTTACTAAGGAAAATGCTCAGTCTACTTATGCTACTCAATAGTCATTATCTGATTTATCAGATTAGATAGCCGAAGATTACGTAACAAAAGAAAGTTTAAGGGGAGACTCTCCTGAAACCGGAGATGATGATTTCATATTTGTTACCTAGAAAAAATATCAGGATGATTAGGCTGCTGCTGCTAAAGAATTTAGCACTGAGCTTTTGAAATCTACATCAGTAGAAACTTCTGATATTACTATTTAGAAAATTGGAGAAAAAGAAGTACAATAGGGAACAACTGGAGAACCTTCTGAGGAAACAGGAACTGAGCAAGTTATTGAGAGTTCTGTTAAACTTACCACAGAAGATAACAGGCTATTTGCTGGAGGCAAGCAAGTTGCTATTACTGAAGAAGTACCAAAACTTGTATGCTTACCACAAGCTGATTATGATGACCTAGTTGAGAATAGTAAGACTGAAGAAGATACTTATTATTGCACCTATGGAGAAAAAGATTTACAAGATACTGGATATGTTAGAAGCGAATATCTTATAGAGAGATACTACACCAAAGCTGAGGTAGAAGAACTAATTAGCTAGGCCGTAGCCGAATTGTAGAAAAAGATAGACGCTTTATAGCCAGGTTCTAGTGTAGAGGTAGATGGAGAAAATGAACAATTAATATTTTAAACAATATGGGAACAATTTATATTGAAGGACAGTTTAAGAGTTCTGCCAAACCAGTAAAAGTTGTTGGAGGAAGTATAGGAGGAGGCTCTGGAGTAGACTAGGAAGTTCTCAAGAACTATGCTACTAAAGCAGAATTGTAGAAGGCTGTTGAGGACCTAACTGCTTCCATAGAGGGAATAGATCACGATGTAGTTGGTGAAACTTTAATAATACAATGATATGGCAGCAATCAAATCTATAAAGGTTGGGGAAACCACATACGATTTAAAAGCTACTTACGATGGTGCTGGAAATGTTATAGATACGACATATGCCAAAGCTAATGCAATTCCAACTAAAACTTCTTAGTTACAGAATGATAGTGGATATTTGACTGAGCATTAGGATATTAGTGAATTAGCTACTAAGGGTGAGCTTGAAGGCAAAGTAGATAAGGAGTCAGGAAAGGGACTTTCTGAAGCCAATTATACTGAAACTGAGAAGGAAAAGTTAAGTACTATAGCTAATAATGCTAATAATTATGTACACCCAACTACTTCTGGAAATAAACATATTCCATCTGGAGGAGCGTCTGGATAGATGCTAGTTTTCTCAGCAGATGGTACTGCTGAATGGGCAGATTCAAGTTCTAAGCTAGAAGAGCAATTTACAGCACTAAATGAGGCTTGGGAAGAATTGTAGAAGGCACAACAAAAGCTTGATAAGTAGGTTACTGAGCTAAATAGTAATATGGATTTATATTCCTATGGAGTAGAATGGGATGTTACAGTAGCATCTCCGGAACTTACTAGAATAGGTAATCCTTTGTTGCATAAATCTCTTCCTATTCAGTCAGCGTATAGAGGTTGTGTAGCAAACAATGATGTAGTAAATTACTATCTGTTTCCAGATGACTGGTCTTATAAAGAAGACGGCGAAACTCCATCTGTCTTAGATGGAACTGATGGAACAGTAAGAGTTAATACTCCTAAATTTTATGGAAAATCTGGCAGCGATGGAAACAAAAGATGGGTTAGAACTTCTACTGTCAAAATTGATGATTCATGGGTAGAAATTCCTGAACTATTAATAGATGCATACAGAAGTACAGTTGATACCACAGTCTCCGCAACTCCAAAAGCTGTATCAGTAGTTAATACTACTACTGCATTTAGAGGTGGAGGAAATAGAGCTAACTACGATGATTATCTACCTACAGAATTAGAAACTAAGGATATATTCAGAAGTGATTTAGGAAAGCCTAGAACTAATATTTCTAGAGCTACTATGAGAACATATGCAACAAATGCTGGTTCAGAATTGCTATGCTATGAATATTACAAATGGATATTCTACTGGAATTATGTTATTGAATATGCTAATTTTAATTCTTAGGCTGCATATAATGCAGAGTTAACTGCGGATGGATATCATCAAGGGGGTTTGGGACCTGGAGTTACAGATTGGGCTAACGCAGCTACAAGTTGGTCAGGGTATAATGCAACATATCCACTTACACCTTGTGGTTACTGCAATGAACTTGGTAACTTCACTGGAGTAAAAGATTTAGTTATTCCAGAATGTACAGCTCAAGATGGCACAAATACAGTAGCAACTCATACATTTAAAGTACCTCGCTGGAGAGGATTCGATAATCCGTTTGGAGACATTTGGACTAACCTGGACGGAGTAGTTATAGTGAGAGCAGCTGCTAATGAGATTAGCACTGTCTATACAACTACTAACATATCGGAATTTACAGACGTAGTTGGAGAGAAAACCGTTGCAGGATACGAAGTAGCATCGAATGGTTATATTAAGGCATTTGACTTAGGTGAAACCGCTGAAATAATTCCATCCGCTGTTGGAGGAAGTATTACTACTTATATTTGCGATTACCATTACGGCAACGCAAGCAGCCCAGCGCTTCGCATACTGCGGGTGGGCGGCTTCGCGTCTAATGGCGGCATTGCGGGTCTCGGCTATTTCAATTCTAGCAATGGCGTCGGCCTTACCCATTCCGCTGTCGGGTTCAGGACTCTGAATAGAGTATCTTAAGATATACAATATAAAAATCGATTTAGATGATAAATCGTAGGATATTACTTCTAAAAACCGTTGATTGGCAAAAAAGTACTGCTAGTAGGCAGCAACGCGAATAATGGCAGCAATGCAGGTCTCAGCTATTTCAATTCTAACAATGACGTCAGCAATGCCAATTCCAATGTCGAGTTATTATATATTTAGAAACATTTTATTATTTTTTTTTAGTTTGCTAAGTAATATCCTTGCCTCTAGGCAAAAGATAACGTAGTGTTGAATGAAGGGTGTTAGTAGGTTAATTCTCGAACGCTTCCGATGAAATATATAAAAAATTGAAACGTGTAGGATATTTGCACGAGAAAGTATACGCTGAAGATAACATCGAACTAGCTGACGATAAAGCCAGAAGAAATAAGTCTATTAGATGTGGAATCAAGCAGCATGATAAGAATAGATTAAAAGAAAATAAGGAATTATCCGATAAGTTAAGGGATTTGATTTATCAAACCTCTGAATATAGTACCTTTATAATATACGAACCTAAAGAAAGATTAATCTTTAGACTTCCATACTATCCAGATAGAATAACTCACCATGCTATAATGAATATTATGGAGCCTATTTGGACTAGTATATTTATAGACCAAACATATTTCTCTATACGAAATAGAGGTATTCATAAAGTAGAGTATGATTTGTTTAAGGTGTTATAGAAACATCCAGAAGAAACAAAGTATTGCTTGAAAATGGATATAAAAAAATTCTATCCTTCTATAACTCACGACATTTTATACGAAATGTTATAGAGAAAGATAAAGGATAAAAAACTATTAAAACTGTTGAAAGAAATAATTTATTCAGCGAAGGGAGTTCCTATTGGAAATTATCTATCACAATTCTTTGCAAATTTATATCTGACATATTTTGACCACTGGGTAAAAGAGGAGTTAAAATGTAAGTACTACTTTCGATATGCTGACGATATTGTGATTCTTGGTAATGACAAGAATTATTTGAGAAATGTATTAGTATCTATAAAACTATATTTGAAACAGGTTCTTAACCTAGAGTTGAAGCCTAATTATCAAATATTCCCTGTAGAAAGCAGAGGTATTGATTTCGTAGGCTATAAATTCTATCATACTCATGTTCTACTGAGAAAATCTATAAAAATGAGGATGTTTAGGCTTATAAATCTATATAAATAGAATAAGATTGATAAAGATGAATTGAATAGAAGAATGAGGTCTTATTTTGGATGGATGAAATTTTGCAACTCTAAGAACTTGCTGAGAAAGGTAGAGGAGTTAACTGGATTGAAATTCTCTAACTGGAATGGAAAAGAAGTTAACATATCTAAGTTTTATAATAAATATATTCACATTGTAGAGGTTATTGATTATGACAATCATTTTCGAGTGCATTTCATGTATAACAATAAACCCTACTATTTTAAAAGTAAGAATAGGAGATTACACTATTCTTTGCTTAGATACAAATTTCCTATAAATTTTAAAATAACACCTTATGTTAGAGCCGAATAGAATACAAATGGACGTTTATCCTTAGACAATCCAAAAACTTGGGAACGGTACTTATTACTATAACTATGATATAAAAGAAATTAGTGTTGAAGTACTTGATTTAGACAATACCATAAAAGAAAAAACTTACTATAGTTTTATCTAGGTATTATTAAATGGACAGCCTAATTACAAAGATTGTGTAAAAGCTATAGTTAGAAGATTCCTTACAGTCGATGAAGAATTTGATTTAATCAATTCATATAATAGCTATTCAGAAAATCTTACTTCTGATTCTGAAGTTATTAATGAATATAAGGAATATCTTAACATATTAAAATAGATAAAAGCTAAAGTCAAGGAAGATTTTGCTAAATTATGATATATAGAAATGGTAAGTTAATATTACAGGTCCAAAAAGATATTCTAGAACTTGTAGAACAAGTTTAGCAAAGAGTACAAAAGAACATTGGAGCTATATATAAAGGGTCGTAGTTAGTCTGGCTTACCGTATACGATGCTGTTAGAAGCTGTTTTGGTAGCGGAACTTGGCTACAAGACAGACCTTGGTTAAAAGATGATTCATGGAAAAATAATTGATTTGTAAAAAATGGCAAAATTTGAAAATTTACCTAATCAGATTACAGATTTAGCAACAGAATGGGATGGACATTCTGGAATGGAGGTTGAGGATTTCATAAGCCGAAAAATAGAGAAGACAGAGGGATAGGATATAGTAGATGCATCGTATGATTCTTCTACTAGCATCCTTACTCTTCTTAAGAGTAATGGAGATAAGGTAGAAACTGAAGTATCAGTTATTCCTCCCACGTACTCTTATGGTATTATGGTGTATGGAGTAATGTTAGACAATAAGACTGACAAAATCTATACCGAGGCTAATAGTTCTCTTTTGATGCAATATAACTCTGATAGAAATGTTAAGGTTGGTATTGCAATGTACGCCGTTGCTACTACTTCTGTAACAACAGATAGAATTGGACCTTTCAATGTTAAGATTAGTTATGGAACTCAATCTGGAACATTTAGAGTAAACAATATTAAATATAACTAGTGTATTATTGATCCTTCTACTGGAGCAATTACTGGAGTTAATGTATCATCAGAGGAATTAATTGATACTCTAGCTTGGATAGATATTACTGAGTTATTTACTAAAACTTAGTCTGCTAAGAAAATTACTGCTCAGGTAATAGATGACCCTGAAGTAGAAGATACTTTAGACCTTCCAATTACTACAGAAGTAATCACTCTTAATTACAATGGGGAAGTTGTCTTAAGTAACAACCTAGTTAATTTCTCTTTAACTGGAGGAACAACTAGCAATTATCACTTAGAGGGATTTAATAACGGCTCTGCATTTTCTACAAGTGGAGGGGTATTGAATTATTCTAGTTTAACCTCAGGACTTAATCAATTAGCTGTAAAGGCAGTCCATAATACTGAGAGTTCTATTTATACAGACTATATTTATGTAGATATTATTTATACATATAATTGCGCAGAAACAATCGTTGCTATTAATGGAGTAAGTAATGGTATTGCGAACAATGGCGTAGCTACTCTATATGAGTTAACTGTATTTAGCCCAGATAATAGCTCTATGGCTATAACTACTTATCTAGAGAATGAAATGCCAGACTCTGAAAGTATGAATCCTACTGAAATCATGAAGTATGAAGTTATTAGCGCTTCATCTTACAATGAATAGGGAGTCTACGACACTTCGTATAAAAAATATATAGAGATAAATAGTAGCGATTCTAAAAAATATTTAGTAATTAAAGTAGATGATACTTACTATAAGTTCTATACTGTATTTACTAATAGTTTAGGATAGACTACCGCCTATACAAGCAACTTCAAAACTATGAGAGTAGAGGCAGTGAATCCAGAATTTATATATTCGTAGGATATAGCTCCTTCTAAGAACTTTGACTAGATTGAAGGCTACTTAAATGATATTTTTGTTACTGACGAATATGCCACTGGTTCAAATCCGGCTACGGTAATATCAGATTTGGAATCGTCAGACGGATGGTAGGAAGAAGATGGGCGTACAATATTTAAAGTATCTGCACAGGATAATCCTATACTAAAATCACCTCTAAGTTTAGGATTAGGAAATAATTTCACTATTGAATTAGGATTTAAAACTTATAACATTAGTGACGAAAGCAAACCAATAGCTACAATAGGAAACTTCTAGTTGAGACCTACTCAATTCTGTTGGAATACTGAGGATACTGATTTATTTAATGCTAGAAATGCTCAATTCCAAGAAGGGGTAGAGACTCATATATTAGTAACTGTATAGAAGGGTTTTGTTGTCTCTAAGAGTGATATTTATTATCCGAACTTCCTAGCTAGCTTCTAGAGTGCTTTTGATTAGGTAGCTCCTACCACTAGCATTAACTTAGTTAGAATATATGTAAATGGAGTAATAGATAGAGAAATTTCTTTAACAGATTCAGAACTTAATACGTTCACTTCTGCAGCACTGTAGATTAATCCTACAACTGCTGATATTGATTTTTATCTATTCAGAGTATATAATAGTACTGCTCTTACTTTCAATCAGGTTTAGAAAAATTATCTTTCTTTCTTGAAAGAAAAGACCTCTAAAGAAGAGTTCTTCGACAAGAATGATATTCTTGGAACTAATGGAGAAATCTCTTTTAGTAGAGCTAATAGTAAATATAATACTTTAGTATATGTATTCCCGACTGGAGCTAAATTCCCACATAGAGCTTGGGGAGGTGAAGATAATGAAACTCCTCCGCAAGAAACAGCATAGAAAAAATCTCCAGTAACTTTATTTGTTAACTATGCTAACCCTGCTGTTAATAACTTATACGGAGGTAGATTAACTCATGGTCAAGTAAAAGGGCAAGGTTCATCTGCAATGAGATATTTAATTTGGAATGTTACCTATGCTTTGAATAAATTAAAGGATTAGGGAGGACTAAAAATAAAGAGTCCATTTACTCCATATTCTTAGCTAGATACAGATACTAATACGTTTAGAAAAGATGCTTCTTCTACAAAGGGTTACTATGTGATGCCTCCATATGATGGGCAGCAAGATACTACTGCATATAAGATAACTAAATTAGTAGGTAAAGTAAACTTTGCTTCTTCTATGTAGTCTCATAAGATTGGCTCTTGTAAATTATTTGATGATGCCTATAAGGAATCTAGAGGAAATTTAATTTCAGGAGGATAGAAAGCTGTACATGAAGAACCATTCCTATACTTCTACTGGGAAACTGATTTAGAAGATGTTTCTACTGTAGAACTAGCAGATTTGTTAGATAATGATGAGTCTATCAAATTTATGGGATTCCAAACTTGGGGAGCAGGTAAAGGAGACGATGTTTCCAGCGGATATGACGAAGATATAACTCCTGAATATCTAATGCTAGAAGGTGGTGAAAACACTGACCCATCTGTAAACTTTAGACGTCCTTGGTAGGCGCTTCAAAGAGCCTCTGGTATACTTGGAGAAGATACTTATGGACTAACTAATCAACCAACTATAACTTATGCTAATTCTTTACTTCGTCCTTGGGATAATCTTCTAATCGAAGATGAATCTGTTGTATATGACTAGAGAGGAGCTTGGGATATTGATTATGGTTGTGAAGAAGTAGAAAATGATAGTGGAAAGACATACTTCCAATTTGCTGAATCAGTACATGAATCTTTAAAGAAGTTTAGAGAGTTCTACGACTTCGTTTATACACATGATTACAACATGGTTCAGACAAGCGCTACTAGTCCTTCTGGATGGGATGTAACTAAAAAGTACATTGTAACAGCTAGTACTTGTACGCTAAATCCAACTAGTCATAAGTCCGGAGATATTTATCGTTACGATGATATTAACGGAACTTGGGTATGTGCGGGAGTAAGCTATGAATCTGCTACTGGATGGGCTAGAGCTAATATCTACGAGTTAGCTGGAACAAGTAGCGCTTTAGGCATTCCTGCTGCATTAGATGCAATGAAAGCTAATTTCATTACAGGAATTAAGAACTACATAGATGTAAATGATATTGCTTTCCACTAGGCTTTTATTAAGTTTGTATCTGGAACTGACAATAGAGCTAAAAATACATATTTCCAAATTATTGGAAAACTAAGAGAAGAAAACGAAGAAGGAGAATTTGTTGAGAGTGGTAAGGGGGATTATCTAGTTAGACTTATTGGAGACGACTTAGATACTATTTTAGTAACTGATAATAACGGTCTTCAGTCTAAGCCTTATAATTTGCTAGAGACTTCCTACAGAGAGGCTGACTCAGTATATTGGGGAGATGCTAACAATGTATTCTTCTATATGTTTGACCAATGTTTCGAATCTGAAATAAAAACATATTTAGCAAGTGTTATAAATACTGCATTTAAGAACAGTAACAGTATGGAAGATAAATCAAATTACTTCTATAAAGTGTTCTTTAATGTTCAAGAAACGTTCCCAGCAGTAGCATATAACCATACAGCTAAGATATATTATGAAAATGCTTAGGCTATTAAAAATTCTAAGGTACTTTCATATTATAGTAACAACGAGATTGAACCTATCGAACAAAGCCACGGCTCTTGCTTAGCTTGTGAGAAATAGTTCATGACCAAGAGATTTGCATTCCTTTCTACTTATGCATAGACTTCTTTAGGAGCTATTGCACTGAGAACTGCAAGTTCTGCAGGTAGTGGTGATACTCTGAGATTAAGAATGGAGTTTGAACCATATTAGGATTGCTATCCTGTTTATCATTACAACGGTAAAAACCTTTATCTATCTAATTTCTAGACATCTAACTTTGATGCAATTAAGAATTTAGCATAGACAGGAAATAGTTATACAGCCGAAATCAATCGAGGAGATCCTGCAATTAACCAAGGTATATACTTAACTACTTTATATAAGAAGTTAAATATTTTAGGTTTAAAGATGTCTACTATTGATGCAGATTTTGCTAGAACTACTGAGTTCCAAATTGATAATGCTTAGTTAGACGATTATACTAGTCTATTCCCAAGCGATTATCCGGACTTAGCTATCAGCTTATTTACTCCTTCATTCCCAGTGTTAGAGAGCTTAACTCTTAGAAATATGACACTTCCTACAGAAATGGATTTGTCTAAGTTCTTAAAGTTAGAGACTATAGACTTCTCTAAGACTACTACTAAGAGCGTAGTATTCCCACAAACTGGTAGACTAAAGAATGTAATTCTTCCTGATACTATAGAAACATTTAGAATCTATGATAATCCAGGATTGACTGATATTACATTTGAGGGATTAAATAATCTATCTACAGTTTACGTTGACTGTGATAATGTTGGAAGCTTCGACGTAGCTAACTTCTGTGAATAGTTGATAAATTGTAACGCACTATAGTCAGTGACTATTAGAAATGCAAATTTATATATAACAGAAGATGCTTTAAGAAAGATGATTCTTACAAATACTTGTAACTTAACTGGAGATATTTACATTGTAAATACTGCAGGAAGTACAACTCTTAAAGCAATTAGCTTTGCTACTAAATAGTTACTTGTTAACACATTTGGTGACATTTCTGACCCTGAATCTAAGATTAGAATACACTTCCAAAGTGCAGAAATTTTGGATTTCAGTTGCGCTGGAGAAGTTTCTGTATACTACCAAGCTGGAGAATCTGGAACGATTGTTCGTCAAAATCTATTTGATATTACCGTAGCATCTGGTAATGATGTTGAAATTAAATAGGGAACTAACCCATATAATCCATCTGTAAATGGATACTTAGATATTACATACTCTATGTCAGGAGTATCTACTGATGTAGCTACAATTGATTAGACTGGTGCTATTACTTTAAAGAAAGAATCTAGTAGTACAGCCACTGTGACTATCAGTATGAAAGTTGCTAATAGTGGAACTGCTATTAAGAAAGCTGTTAGGGTAAGCTTTACTTGGAAAGCCCCACAACTTGGAGATTTCGCTTATGCAGATGGCACATTTACAAGTTCGTTTGACGCAACTAAAACTCTTGTAGGGTTAGTCTACGCTAAGGATGAAACGAATAGCACTTCTGGAGTAGTTTATATAATTGGTAAAGAGTATACAGATGATGAAAAATCCTACTATCTGGGATATAGTAATGATGGAAACCAAGGTTCTCAGGAATAGATACTATAGCAATTATATTAGGTACAAGCCTATTTGAATAGTGTATCAGTACAAAATTATGAAACTGTTTCTGGTACTGCAACTGCGAATTTGATTAACAATATCAATGTGTCTACTTATAATATCCAAGTAAATACAGCGTTTGCTGGAGAAGCAGATACAGCTTCATATATTAATCATGTAAATAGCAAGTTGCTTCCTATACTATACAACAATTCAGCTTGTAAACCATATATAAGTAGAAAATAGGTATCCTCTGGAGGAGGAACTAACTGGGAATATTATATTGAATCTAAGGCTAATCTTAATAACTTATGTGAAGCTATTCGAACTGTCTGGACAAACGCTTCTGGAACAGATATTATGAGTTGCTTGTTATATCCATACTTCTATAGTATGCACGTGTATGAACCATAGGTTCAAGAAGATGAAACACTGAATGCTGCATACTAGAAAGGAAAATGGTACGCTCCTTCTGTAGCCGAATTCTCAAGAATTATTTACTACAGAGGATATAGTGTATCAGGAAGTAATTTCAATACTGGAGATACAGTAAGATAGCCAATTAGCACTTCAGTTTCTAATGGAGGAAGAGTATTAACTACTCCTATATTCTCTATTGCTTATTCTAGAGCTACTAATTAGTTCCCATCTGTATGGTCTAATATTGTGGGCTCTGGAGATAATGCTGGAGTTAATAACATAACTACTTCTATTAACTCATCTGCTGCTAATAACTATTCTTATCAAAGGACTTAGCAATATAGTGGAAGCGAATATACTTACCAAAATGAATGGGTTACTGGTAGTTATAATGACCCATCTTACTGGAATACTGTTCAATATAACAATGCTTGGAGATTAACTAAACATCAAGGAGTACCGTTTACTAAATTTAATTATTCTAAGAATGGCTAATAATTTCATGCAAATAAGTCATAATGATCGTTATTATGTAATTAATAAGGATGACTCTTTGAAAACCTTACTCACTCAAGAGGAACTTCTAAAGCTTCCTCTAAGTGTTTGGAAGGAACTGTTTGAGTTAAAAGATGGAGTATGTTATTTTAGACTTATGCTTCAAGTATTAGAAGCTGTAATAAAAGCCTATGATAAATCTTCAAATGTTAATTCTTTTACTTATAATAGAGAAGAGTATTGGTTAGATAAGGCTACTAGAGTAGGACTAAGAAATTTAGTTGATTCTAATCCAGAAGAAATGTCCATAGTTCTTGGGGATAAAATTATTGAGATGCCTGTTGATAATGCTAAAGATTTTCTATCTCAATTAGAAGTATATGCTGGAAAGTGTTTCGTTACAACTACAAAACATCTATAGGCGATAAAAGAACTTAGGACAGTTGAAGATGTTGTAAACTATGATTATACATCTGGATACCCAGATAAGATTACATTAAATGAATGAAAATTTAGAAAAGGATAAAATATAGCTAGGGGGCGAAAAACCCTAGCTACTTCCTTCTAAATCATTACTTAATACTATAAGTACGGGATTTGAACATAACGATAAGCCAGTCCCTCCACCTCCTGCGAATCATATTGATTTCATAGAAGGGGATTCTGTGATGACTACTATAAGTACGGGATTTGAACATAACGATAAGCCAGTCCCTCCACCTCCTGAAATAAATCTAGGTTGTAAGATTCCTAAGAAAAAGAATCCAGATTCGGTCATAGGAAGTATAGATACAGGATTTGGTTGTGATAATTAGATCGTTATAGATTGTCCCAAACCGAAATATAAAACTCATTTATGTAAAGAAAATTATCTAGGAGAGTTTAAAACAGAATCTGAGAAAACATTAGCTAGAAATAATCTAGGAGTTTATAGTAAAGAAGAAATAGATAAGATTGTTGGTTAGATTGTAGAAAATAACAACAACAATTTTATTACTAGAAAGGAAGTTCAGAATATGATAGCCAACTTAGATTTTGTAGACTCTACACTTAAATCTTATGCAGACTACCAAATACCTAATAATTTATTTAAATTATGAGTACAACACGAATTAAAAGATTATTTCAATCAAAAACCGAATTTGTACCTATTACTCTAGCGGAAGCAGTAGTTGTAAATACTTCTAATCTCCCTGGGCTTTCATCATTAGGGATAACAACTCTCGATAAAGTATTGAGAACTACTATGGGAGTAGTTGGAACTAATGCTGCAGATATTGCTAAATTAAAAACTACAGTCCAAGAAATTAATACTGCTCTAGAAGGAAAATAGGACAAACTTACTGCTGGTGTAGGTATTACTATATCTCCAGATGGAGTTATTAGTACTACTAATAGCATAGAACTATACAAGATAGTTACTTAGCTACCAACAGCATCAAAAGACTGTTTAAATTCTATATATTTAGTTCCTGCAACATCTGGTACAACAGGAAACATTTTTGTTGAGTATATTTGTGTCTATGAAAACACATAGGCTAAGTATATTTGGGAAAAAATTGGGGAAGTTCAAACAGATGTAGATTTATCTGGATATGTAACTACAGAAACCTTTAACTAGACTATCAACACGATTAATGGTTAGCTAGCTAATGCTATAACAGCATAGGATGTTACGACATCAGATGGTAGTGCTAAGGTTGTAGTTAATTATACTATTCCTAGAGATTTATATGACAGTATGGTCGAAACAGATTCCTCAGACCAAGTAATAGGAGGATAATCATGGAACTAACTATTAAACAACTTAAGCAACATGGTTAGATATTCGTTCCTTAGACTACTGCTGAAGCTGTTTTAGTTAAAGATGGTGAGGAAGTTATTACTCTTGATAATATGCTAGAAAGAAAGATTGAGCAGATTATTACTCCTGCTGGGTCTGGCTTGTAGGCATTTAAACAAGGGTCTAATATAATTCTTGCTCACTCCAATTCCATAACTGCAAATGAATCTCCTTCTTCAGTAAAAGTAAAATATGATAGCCGAGGACATATAGTTGAAGTAGCCCCAACAAGTGAAATGACTGTAGTTGTAGACCAAGAAGGCTATTTTTAGTATAATGGTTCAGAAGACCGGAATCTACTTCTGGGGAATGATTTTGGAATAGATGAAGATAATAAAATTATATTAAAATGGAATTATTTATAATATGGCACTATTAAATTTTGCTAATACCTATGCTGAAATATCTGGCAATCTTTCTTTGCCGGAATCTATTTCTGGGGAATACGTAAAGCTATTCTTTTCTAAAGACGGTCACATTATATCTCATGGAAAGGATTTTACTCCCACATTTACTCCTACAGTAAGAGGTTTAGTTCCTATTTCTAGCGGTAAATCCACTGAAATATTTAGAGGAAATGCTACCTGGGCTGAGATAACAACTACAGACTTACCAATGGCTGAAAATACCTCTGTAAATAACACAACAACCCTATTTACTACTTAGTAGGTTCATTAGATAATTAATGCTAGCTTTGCTGCTAACGATGCAATGCGGTATAAGGGTACTATTACTTATAGTAATGGAAGCTATACAACACATACTGTTGCTGGAGTAGAGGTTTAGGGATTCCCTACTAAATGTGAGGTTGGGGATACCTATAGAGTGACTTCTCAGGGAACTTATGCTGGATAGACGTGTTCAGCTGGCGACTTACTAATATGTATACAAGACGGAACAGGAAGCAGATTAAACACTGCAGCTTATTGGACAGCTGTAGAAGCAAATATTAACGGATAGGTTAAACACACTGTCAACGGTACTTCTATATATGTTTATAGTAATAGTACTAATACATTTACTATTTATGCTCCAACAACTGGTGGTACTTAGGGTTAGGTACTACTTAGTAATGGTAGTGCTGCTCCTACTTGGGCTGCACAATCTACTTTAGTAGTAGGAGAAGCTAAGAAGGTTAGTAATGCATTGTCACTTGGTGTAGGCTTAACTTTTGGAACTACTGGAGTTACTTATAATGGTAGTGCAGCTAGAACAATATCTCTAGTAGCCGCAACTACTACTACTATAGGAGGAGTAATTGTAGACAAAGACTCTAAGAATAAAACGATTTCTGTTACTAGCGCTGGAAGCATTTATTTAACTAAACAGAATATTATTAACGCTTTAGGTTACGACCCAGCTACAAAGGATTCATGGAGACCTATTACTATTGGAGGTGTATCAATCGGAGACAAGACGTTAAACTTCGTACCATCTGAAGATGTTTATTTAAAAGAAGACTCTAACGGGGACGATATACAAGATATTAGTTTTGGAATAAGCTGGTATAATATCAGTACTAAAAAATACGAAACAGCATAATCTATGAAGATAGCATACAATCCTACTACGGCAGCAGCTTTAACGACTGCTCCCAATAATAATGATATAACCTTTGACTTAAAGGGCTTAAATATCTTTACTAGAGGGATAAAGTTTAAAGGAACAGATACTACTTACTCAGTATTTAAAAAACATACTTCTAGTGGAAGTGGAGGTTATAACGGATTGGTGCCTGTCCCTTCATATACTGCAACAAATGTTAGATTTTTAAGGGAAGATGGCACCTGGTCCATACCTGCGGCTGCGGCATTCATTTATACCCAATTAACTAATCAAGATCTAGATGATTACTTAGACGAAGGGAGATGGTACTATGCTAGCGGTGGTAATACCACAACGAACAAACCTAGTGGAGTAGATGCATATGAATTATATGTTGGTCGAAATGCTGGTGGTTATCGTTATTAGAAGTTAATTACTTCTAATGGTCTGATATGGTTTAGGTACCATTATTCTTCTGCTTGGAAAACTTGGGTTAGATGGTATACAGACATGAATACTGATTAGAAAGTATTGTAGTCTGCTACCACTACCTCAAATTATAGACCTCTTGCTTTAGGTTATACTAACACAAGTACCACTGCTGATTTAGGTGCTAGTGTTACTTAGCAAGTTTATGTAACTACAACAATATATGCTCGGCCTAGTACAGGTAGTCTATGGGCTAATAAATTGTACTCAGGTGGAAAACCAGTTCTTACAGAACATCAATCATTAGCTAATTACGTTACATTAAATACTGCACAAACTATAACTGGGGCTAAGACATTCACAGTTAATGTTACAGCAGCAGGTTATAAAAAGACTAATTCTTCTGACTCTTATGTATTGTTGGGTGGAGGAGGACATAAAGCTGTATCCGACTTTATGTTAAAAACAGAAGAATTATCTAACAATCTCACAACCATTACTAAATCGTTAAATGTTACACAAGCATGGATGGATACGGGAATAACATCTACTAACCTTCCTGCTAATGGAACTTATATAGTATAGGTACAAGTTAGTGCTAACGATAATACAGGAGCTATGTGGCATTGCTATAATTCTGGTGTAATGAGTTGGTATAGAGATGGTACTAATGATACAGACACCGATGAAATTATCCTTCACCGTTCTGGTCATGCTTATGGAAAAACAATTTACTTAAGAACTGTTATGCAAAGTTCTGGAGTTTTAAAATTATAGATAGGTGCAAGTGCTGGCATAGGCGCTGCTTACACTTATACATTTAAATTTAAGAGGATAATATGATAAAAGTTAAAGATGGATATGCAAAACTTATAGGAACCACATATCAAGGAAGCGCTACACAAGTCCTTCTTAGCAACGGAGGAGACTTAGAGTACTCTGCTTCAAGCAAAGCCAGCACCCTAGTTCAACGAAACGCCAGCTAGCATATTTACGCTACTTATTTTAACTCAGCTATTTCTGATGAAGCGTTAACAGATATTGGTTCCGTATATGTAAGAAATACTTCTGATACCTTTATTAGAAGAGTGAGTAAGACTTAGTTTTATTCAATTTTAGATAATAAGTTTGTAACTCTTGACACTACTCAAAGTATTACAGGAGCAAAGACTTTTTCTACTAGTGTTAGATTTGTTAGTAATGCTAGTATTATATAGAACTAGAATGATACTAGTAACTATACTACTATACTGAAATGGTATAAAAATGGTGCATCTAGGAATACCTACGACCCTTCTATAGGACAGCATAATACTGGAGGAGATGGAAATGGCTCTATCTGCATACTTCCGTATCCTACAGCAACTAGTCCTTGGGGTGGAACGGTAGGTCTGTTTATAAGTAAAGGGGTTTTAAAATTAGATGGTAAATCAGTCGCACTAGCTGAGAATTACTATACTAAAACTGAATCCGATGAGAGATATGTGAATGTAACTGGAGATACTATGACTGGACCTCTAATAGTAAAAGCTGCTATAACAGGAACTCAGTTAATATCTACTATTGCTACAGGTACCTCTCCATTAAAGGTAACTAGCACAACTGTTGTTTCTAACCTAAATTCAGACTTATTAGACGGGTTACATGAAACTTCATTCTTTAGAGCTAGAGGAGATTAGTCCATAGCAAGTTCTGTTCCTACAACTACCGAATTAGCAAATAATAATAATTTATGTGGTAGCTGGAATGTAAAGTATACAGGAGCTTCTGGACACCTAGTATAGTTTAATACTGGAAGTGGAAGTACCAGATATATGTAGTTCTACTCTATGTATTCTGGAAGTTTGTATTGGAGAAATAGTACAGACTCAACTTTGAATACAAAATCATGGAAAACTATTGTAGATAGTTCTAATTATACTGCCTATGTAAATCCAGCTAATTTCGTAACATCTCTTGGAACTAATGGAAACTATGTAACCTGGACTAAAAATGGTACTACTAATAACTTAACAGTTCCCTTTGCTACTACTTCTAACGTATTAAATAACCTAGGAAATAGAACAGCTATATCTGGAACTACTGTTGGATAGAGTGGGCTTAGGTTGTACGAAGTTTATAATAATGGTTATCCAGTAAACTTCGGTAATGTTTTAAATATTGGTGGGCGAGGTTATGGAGAACTTTTGTTTTAGTGGACTTGGGATAGTAATCCTGGACATTTGTACTACAGAAGTAAAAGAGATGTGGCTTCATAGGCTTGGAGTAATTGGGTTACTATACTAGATAATAATAACTATTCTTCTACTCTAGATGGTAGATATGTAACTCTTGCTACAAACTAGACAGTTAGTGGAATTAAAACTTTCAGTACACAATAGAAATTTACTGTAGCGACTGGAACATCTCCTTTCACAGTATCTTCTACTACTGTTGTTTCTAACCTAAATGCTGATATGCTAGATGGATGGCATCTAAATTATATACTAAAAGATGGATTTGTCACAAGTTCCACGTCTGGACTTTCGTCGTATTGGAGAAAGGTGTGGGACATAACATTAAATAATTAGTATAATGATGTTGACATTAATCTTCTTGTGCATTCAGCTTATAATTCGTAGTGGGGAATAATATCTTTTAAATTAAGATAGAATGGAACTGGAACCGCAAAGAATATATCTGCTTACCTGGCTGAAGTTGTAGGAAATATACCACTAGATAGATTCAGATTATACTATAACAATAGTAGTGGATTATGTTAGCTATGGTGCAATCCAAGTGGTAAGTATAACGTCTATAACTATAGAGTTCTAGCTAAGACTTGGAGAGTAGGTACTGAGGTTGCTACTCTTGGGACATTTTATACTGGTTAGACTTCCACAGCACAGTCTCTTCCTTCTGATAGTTATGTTTCTATGGCTGGAATAACTATAGTTAATACGGCTGCAAAGGTTGCTAATACCCTAACATTTTCTGCAGGAAAATTTTCTTCTAAAACGTATAACGGAAGTTCTGCAATAACAGTTAATGTTCCGACTCGCACTAGTCATTTAACAAATGATAGTGGATTCTGGACTGGAACAAGATATTGGGCTAACATAGCAGTATCTACTTCTTCTAGTACTGGTACTTCCCCTACATTTAGTACTGCCTATACTTCAAATTGGTTTAGAAGTACTGGATCTACGGGATGGTATTCTCAGACTTATGGTGGTGGATGGTATATGTCCGACAGTACTTGGATTAGAACCTATGGGAGTAAATCGGTTTATCAAAATACTGGATAGATAAGAACAGATGGATATTTAGTTACTAATGGGGGAATTACTGTAGGAGCTACTTCTCCGAATAATGGTACTTATAAATCACATGTTACTGGAAACTCATGGTCTTCTGGATATATTAGAGCAGGTGCTGGTTTTTATCATAATTCAGTAAATAGTAATAGCTATGTATTGTTAGCTGGAGGCTCCTACAAATCATTAGCGGACTTCGTCAAGGGTAATGCTGGTGCCTCAAATAGAGGAGTATATGTAACTAATGGAACTGTTACTGCTATGACATATTACTTAAATGCTACAGTTAACTCTGGAGCATCTGGCAAACTAGCTTATTATAGCGGTACTAACTCTATTGACGACTATACTAATACTATAGGATCTTCATCGACTCCTATATATATTAATAATGGAATTCCTAATGCAGCCAACAGTTATAAAGTTGTGAACAGTGGTCATTATTTTAGCGCTTTTGGTATAAGCGGATATATTTATGTAATTAGATATGGTTAGGTGGTATGTGTATCTATAAATATGTCTTCAGGTGGGAACGGGTCTACGGGAACAACTACCCTTTTAACTAATCTCCCATCAGCTGTTTATACAACTGGATAGTCTGCTTCTAAAGGTGGTGGGTCAGCCCTTAGATAGGCCACTTTTTATGTTTCTGGAACAACGTTATATGTTTATTCTTACCAAGCAAATTAGTTACCAAATAAAGTGTCTTTTACATACATAACTAATACTCTAAGATAATTAATAAATTTTAACTTTTAAAATAGTTTATATTTATTTAGTTTAGTATAAACCAAAAATTAATGATTTATGACGTTAAATGATGTATTGACAAAACAAAATGTAATCACCAAGATTATTCTTAAGGATGGTGATAAGGAACTCTCAAAAGAGTTAAAGGTAAAGATTATGCGCATTAGAATGGCTTATAATAAAATTAAGAAGCAATTCGATGATGATACTCAAGAATTTACAAATCAGATTATATCTGATGAACTTAGAGAATTAGCTAATAAATCCGAAAGGACTCTGGAAGAAGAAGCAAGATTCAATGAACTCAACGATAAAACTAATTCTGAATACCAAGAATATCTTATTCAGAAGGGCTTAGAGGAAGTTAAAGATACACCAGATGATGTAATCACCATGGAAGAGTATTCAGATATTCTAGATGTTAATTCCGGAAATGATGTAGAAATTAACGGAAATTCTGTTAAGGCTGCAGACTTAATGGAAATTGTATTTGACTTATTTGTAAAATAATAATTTATGGAAATTGTAAAGTAGAATGAATCCTACCAAATCTCAGAAACAAGAGAAAATGGGCAACACATGATAGGAACTGTGAGTAAGGATGTTAACGGAGTACTTAGTATTAATTTCAATCTCCTTACTGCAGGAGAACTAAGTGATGAACATATTGGAGATGCCAACTATTATATGGCTGAAGGAGCTTCAAATGTGTCTATTAACTTTAGCGTTGCAGAACCTAATAGAGATGACTTTATGACTTATATGGATACAGTATTTGACACTGTTTTAAACTTCTTTTAGACAGAAGATAAATAAACTTAATATGGGAAGAAAGAAACCTAATGTACCAAGAGCCGGAGTCAAAATTTGAGCATCTTTCAGATTGTGCTGAACAAATCGTTAAGCATGGAAAGAAATTGATGCATTGTTTATCAGAACTAGAAAGTAAATCTGGTGAACACTACATGGAAAGATACGGAAAACGTAGACGTGGAGGAATGAGAGATTCTGACTACGACGACGAGGACTACCCAAGATACTATTGATATGAGAGCAGCTTTGGATATGTATGACGATATGCCAAAGTATATGCGTAAGTACTTACAAAACTACGGTTGGCATTTCAATAAGGCTTTGTGTTCATACGCTATTTCTTTTATGAAGAAGGGAGGAAAATCCCTAGAGCCAGTATCCAAAGAATACATTGATAAGGTATTAACGTAGAATAACATTAAACTAGAAAATAATGTTGGCTATGATTATGTATTTGTTGGCAATATGTGTAAGGCTGATTATTACGGAAGTAGTATAACAGATGAAAGGCATTTTGCTCTTTACATTAAAGATACCATAGACGATGAAGACGCTGGAGATGGTACTACTATGAGAAGATGGTATGCTACTATGGTAGCTAACGGAACTATGGTAGACTGGGAGGATGTGATATGACACATTTCAGAGTATTGTTTGAGAAATACGATTGGGATATAGAAGTTTGCATAATTGTAGAAAATCCCAATGTTCAATACATTTTGAGTAGATTAGAGGATTTGGGATGTCCAGACGATGTTTTACATAGGGCAGCTTCTAGGATAGAGGATTACGAAAATTCAGGTTTTACGTTTACTAACCAAGAAGAACACAAAAGCATCATAGTTATAAATAGACCTGATTCCGCTGAGGAATTTATAGATACTTATAACCATGAAAAGAATCATGTTGAAATGCATATATGTAAAGAGTTTGGTATTGACCCATATTCTGAAAAAGCTGCTTATCTAAGTGGTTAGTTGGCAAAAAAGTTATTTAAGGCTCAGCTTAAAAACTGGATAAAATAACTCTATATAATTAATAGGAGAATTTTCCGAGATTGGGAAGTTCTCCTATTTTTGTTTTGGTAAATCTGTAATTATGATTATATATTACTGTGAACACATAAACATATAATCTTATGAAATTTTTTACTATTGAAGAATTAACGAAAAGCACTACTGCTTAGTAGAAGGGAATCAAGAATGTTCCTTCTAAAGAGGAAGAGCAAAATTTGATAGCTCTTATTGAAAATGTTTTAGATCCTCTTAGAGAGGCATATGGGAAGCCAATCGTTGTTACTAGTGGATATAGATGTCCAGCCCTAAACAAGGCTGTAGGAGGAGCTAGTAATAGTCAGCACATGACTGGATAGGCTGCCGATATACGTACAGTTTTAGATACTAAATCGGAAAATAAAAAGTTATTTGATTTAGCTCAAAAATTGAAATTACCATTCGATTAGTTAATAGATGAACATAACTTAGATTGGATTCACATAAGTTATTCTAATAGAAACAGAAGACAAGTACTGACTATAAAATAATATGGGAGAAGGTAAAACCAATATGTTCGGTAAAACCTATAATACTATTGGTTCTACCGATTCTAATTTTATTATAAAAACAAAAGGAGATTTAAAAGTTTAGTGGGGTGGCAAGTTTATTGATATTATAAAGAATGGTAAAATTGCCTCTTCTAGCACTAATATATTAAAAACTGCATCTAGTTCCGATGATATTTCAGATAATGGAATATACTTAATACCTACTGAAGAAGGCAACGAAGTATGGATTTCTATAGATGGAACTAAAATACCATTAAATAGCTCTGGAGAACAATATATTTCTTTTCTAGAAAAACAGATGTTAACTTCTGAATAGAAGGATCAGGCTCTAATAAACATAGGCTTTAATTATAACACTTTAGAGGACGCAAAAAATGCTAACATTACAACTGGTCTAGTATTTATTAAGGATTTAGGACAGTTATTTTTAATAAAAGACGGAACTATTTCCGAATTTAAGATATAGTCAAATAATGACTCTACAGATAAATTTACGAAACTCACTGTAGGAGAGATAGAATTGTTTGAGAGTATTATTCGTGCTGTTAATTCTTTAGATTTATAGGTTGGCAATACGTCTTATTTGGCTTTATAGGATGGTAAGATATAGGTAAACGGTGATTTAGTTATGAATTCTACATCTTTATATTCCTACGGAGCCACATCTAATACTGGATATAGATTATATAACTAGGATAATAAGTCTGTCTTAGAAGTAGATAAGATTATAGTAAGAGAAGATGCTTCTTTACCATCAAACTATATCAATATATCCGTTGAGGATTTTAGGAGTCTAGTACAAAGCGCTAAGATGGATGCTAACGTATAGTATAGACTTTATAATTTCAGAAATTTCTGGGAGTTAGCAGAGCCTGAAATTCTTCCAGAAGATGCAACAGAATCAAATCCCTCTAATGTCCATCCGCTCATAGTAACTGCAAAGAACAATTATGAATACTATTAGGATAAATGCATTTTGGAGGAAGACACAGATTATATTATTAGTTACGACATTTCTTATGATAAAACTTACACTATTGATGGAACCAACGTACAGGCGCTGGGGTTAATAACAAAAATGACAGATAAGTATGGTAATTCTTGTAATTATAACTTTAAACACCTAAAGTTCCTACGTGATGGGATTTGGAATTATACTTTCGGAGGGTCTGACAATACTAATTCTAATGTTTTCTATAATAATACTATTAACTTGTCTAATATAAGAGTAGAAATTAATCATAATGGAACAGTATTGACCTTAGAGGATTTACCTAACTATGCTATACTAGAAACACCTTGTTATGGTAATAGTTTCTACGATTAGAGGCATCCTCTATTTATTAATAGTACTTTCAATAATAATACTATGTTTGGAAGTTTTGATTAGGTTGTCTGTAGTGGGGTTATATAGGAATGCACATTTAAAGAAGATGTATCAAATACTACTTTTAATTCTATGTTGGATAACTGCACATTCAATTATGTAGTAAATAATGCCTCTCTATTCTAGGATTCCTCTTTAACATTTAAAAATTGCCAATTTTAGTCTACAATGACTGGAGAGATTCAGACTCCTGACGAAATTATTAGAAGTTTGTTAGCTTCAGATGAGACTACATAGGTTAACGTATATAGTGAAGCAGGAGTGAGAAAATTAAGGGTAATGTCTAACTCTTCTCTTCTCATTCCTTCTGGAGTTATTTTAATGTGGAGTGGGACAGAAATTCCTTACGGATGGGCAATATGTGACGGAACTAACGGAACTCCCAATTTAGTGGGAAAATTTATTAAAGCAGTTGCCTCAGCAGATGAAGTCGGAGACAATGACTCCATACTTGACGAAAATAATGAATTAATTCTTTCATAGGATTACTTACCAAAACATAGTCATCCTCATAAAGCCCATACTCACAGCTTAAGTGGGGATTTATCTGGAACTACGGGAAGTTCTGGAGATCTATCTGTATCTTTGGAATATTCTGATTATAACTGGGGTATAGAATCAGTTTCTAAGACTTTTGTTACTTCCGTAACCGGAGAAGGTATCACTACTGAAACTGGGACAGTAGATGGAGTATCTAATATAAAGACGTAGGGAGGTACTGCTACGGGTGGAAGCCATACCCATTCTATATCTTTGGGGACAGATGAAGGGACTTCATTATCTTCTGCTACTAGCGAAGAGTAGACCTTGTCAGATTCTGAATGGCCTAATAAACCCTTGAAAATAGAACCACGTTCTTATTCTTTGGTATTTATTATGAAACTATAATTTTTTATTATTAAAATTTAACAATTAGTTAGGTTTTAATTGCTGTATAACTAATCAATGCTTATATATTGTATGATTAATTAAAAAATGAATATGAATATGGAAAATTTTGATGATGTAATTTTTGAAGACGACGAGTTTGGGGACATTGACCTTGGACAGCAAAAACCAGAAGGTAATGAAGGTGATTAGCCTGCAGGCTAGCAAAAGCCTTCTGCATAGCCAGATGAAGATTTAACAACTGAAGTACTACGTCTTAAAGGTATTACTGACCCAGGAAAAATTAAATTCGAAGACGAAACTGGTGCTATTGTAGAAAGAGCTTGGGACTCTCTAAGCAGAGAAGAATAGATTAATATCTTGATTGACCAAGAAGTAGAACAGTAGGACTTTGACGACTCCGAATTGTAGCTTATTAATACAATTAGAGAGAGTGGAATGACTCCTGACGAGTATATTCAATCTCTGTTGCCAGAAACAGAACCAACTAAACGATATAAAGTCGACGATCTTTCTGACGACGAAGTTTATGCATTGGATTTATTACATAAAGTCGGGTCGGATATTTCTGATGAGGAAATTAATCAAGCACTTGAATTAGCTAAACAAAATGAAGGTCTATTCAAGAAAACAGTAGAAGGACTCCGCAAAGAGTACATAAGACTTCAGGAAGATGAAGAGGCTCAGATAGCTAACGAGAAAGCCGCAAGAGAGGAAGCTGCTTATAATAGATTTGCTGACTCTATTAAAGGACAGATTAAAGAACTTGATTCCTTTGCTGGACAACCGCTGCAACTATCTGACGACGATATAGAAGATTTATCCTCATTTATGCTAGAAATAGATGACCAAGGATTAAGTGCATTTGGTAGAGCTATGAATGACCCTGCCCTATTTACTAAAGCTGCATTCTGGATTCTTAATGAGGATAAAATAGTAGAAGAATTAAATAAATAGATTCAGGATAACTATAGAAGAGGTTATGAGCAAGCCAAATTAGATTTACAAGGAAAACCTAAAGCTAAATTGGTGTTCAACAAACCCGCTTCACAAAAGAAAACCACAGACGATGTGTTTATAGATGATGAAGATTGGTATTAAGATTTATTAACATTTAAAAAGAATAATTATGCTTGTAGCGAGTTTTGTAACTAATCGCCCAACGATGGGTGACACTAGAACTTATGAAGATTTTAGTAAATTCTTGGGAGAAAGACCTCACCGTTTAGGCGTTGTATCTCGTCTTTATCCGGAACTTACTGCAACTTTCTTGACAGAAGCTCTAAGAAATATTTTCTACGGAGATACCAAGAAAGCTACTGGATTCCAGAATATTGATTCTACTTATTTCGAATGGGAAGTAGAAACTAATTATATTAAGAGAATCCCCTTCGCAGCAGTGCCTGTTGAAGATGGAGCTGATGGCTCAGAAATTGAAATGATTTTCCCAGAAAACTATTATCAATTACACGAAATTTTCAAAATTGAAAAAACTGGATAGCAATGTTTTGTTGTATCTCGTCCTACTAGAAAAGCAGACAATATGTGGTCTGTAATGGTAAGACTTATTGATGATGACTACTCATCAATCCTGGATAAGGATGGATGTCAAATTGGTGATACAACTCGTTTCATTGGTAATGCTAAGCCAGAATTGCATGATACTGGTTTCGTTAAGTATCAATCTAACGTTGAAAAGATGAGAAACTATATGACAACTATTCGTGTTGACGATAGCTACTCTTCTAAATATGCATTAATGGAAGATACTTTCATTAAGGTTGGTAAAGGCGAAAATCAAGGATGCTTAACTGAAAAGATTTACAAACTTGAGCCTATGAAGAAGAACTTAATTGAAAACTTCTTATATGCTCGTGAAAATATGATTCTATTAGCTAAAGGAAACATCGGAGTAGACGGTAAAGCTACTATCTCTGATAGAGGTACTGGACGTCCAATTCCTATTGGTGACGGTATGATTCCTCAAATCGAAAGATTTGCTTCTAAGTATGCTGCTAATAGAGTAACTATTAACACATTCCACACAATTATCTCTACTATGGTAGAAAAGGCTGAGAAACCTACTGGTAATCACTTTGTATTCATGGTAAACGAAAGAATGTGGGGAATTGTACAGAGAGTTCTTGGAGATTATCTATCTACTCGTAAGACTGATGGTGCTTACTTGTGGTCTAGAGGTGGAGAAGGAAAATACATCAAAGTAGGTGCTACATTTGACGCTTACGAATGGGGTGGAAATGTTGTATCATTTAAAGTTGATAGAACATTAAGTAGAGAGTTCTTAGAACCATACGCTCTATGTATTGACCTTACAACTGGTAAGACTTCTACTCAACCTCCTGTAGCTATGTATTCTCTGAAAGGAAAAGACTACATCTTTAACGAAGTACTTGGTGTAGGTGGTCGCTCAGGTGGTGACAGTGGTGTTGTTTCAACTCCTGTTGCTGGAGGTATGATGACTATCCATGGATATGCTGGTATTGCAGTGTTCAACCCCTACAGAAGTTTTATATTACGTTGCAAAGAGTAATATAAATTACTTAAGTTAGAGGTAAGTTTTAAGAATAACTTTATATTCCGATGTAAATTTTTTGTATTCTTCGTTGTAAAATGTATTATTGAATGACTAAAAATTTATAAATATGTATCATTATAATTATAAAATTACTAATATTAGTACTGGAGAATTTTACATCGGAGTAAGAAGTTGTAAATGTAGTATAGAAGAAGATTCTTATATGGGTTCAAGTTCTATATGGAACAAGATTTATGTTAAGGAGCATAAAGATAAACTCAAAAAGGAAATACTAGAAGTTTTCCCTACTAGAAAATTAGCAAATGGTGGAGAAGTTAAATTACTAAAATCTGTATCAGATAATCCTTTATGTATAAACAAATATTTTGACTATACTCCAGACATGACTGGAGTTAAACAAGCTCCAGAATGGATAGAGAAAAGGAAATTATTTGGAGAACGTAATGGAATGTTTGGAAAGCATCATTCAGAAAAAGCTAAAAAAGAAATATCTTCAAAACTCAAAGGTAGGATTGTTTCTGAGGAAACCAGAAAGAAAATCGGAGATTATCATAGAGGAAAAACGTATGGTAAGGATACTAGAGAGAAAATATCAAAAGCTCGACAAAAGCTTAGGCATATAATAAATATGAAAACTGGAGAAGAATGGAATATTAGTATAACTGATTTTATAAAAATGTTTCCAGATGAAAATTTAAAAGAATCTAGTATGAGAAGTGCTGTTAAATATAAAAAACCTTATAAGGGCTATCTGAAAATAACAAATCTAAAATAAGATAAGATTAAACAAAAAATAGATACGGTGGGGAACGAGGTGCTTCCCCACCTAATTCTTTAAAATATGAATATGAATTATGGCAAAAAAGGTTAATGAAGTACAAGATGGAGATTTAAAAAGTAACATCGTTGTATTAAGAAGTGTATTTGGTAAAGTCGGACAAAAATATTACATACAACCACAAAAGGATGCTCGTGGTAGATACGCAGATTGTGTAAAGAGAGTAAACTCCCAAGGAGATATTATTCTCACCCCAGAAGAAATTGAAAATGAATCAAAAGGACTAGCTGCATATATTCCAGAGACTGAGTTATTTGTAATAGAAGATGGTAAGACTTTCAATCTAGATGATGTCTATGATAGAGCTGTTTGGGAGGCAATTAAAAATTGTGACTTAATCGCTCCTGACAGATTTGCGAAAAATGAGAAGGGTGATTATCTAATCGACGGAACAGTAGACCCAAGGTCAAAAAGACCTAGATACGGTACTGCTGAGCTTTACGTAGATAGACCTGGATTTGAAGCTCAACGTAGAGTTACTAGACGTAAACTTATTGTAGAAGCTTCTAATTATATTATGAATGACGAACGCGGATATGAAGGAAGATTGCTTGTAGCTAAAGTTTTAGGTAGAGATATGAAAAATCAGCCAAATGCTGATGTTGAAGATTACCTATTATCTATAGCTGAGAAAACTCCGGAAAAGATTATCAACTGCTATACTGGTGGAGATATTCAACTTCGTATGTTATTTATAGAAGCTCGTGAAAAAGGAGTTATCGTTAAAAAAGACGGACTCTTCGTTTATGGAGAAGATGGTAAAGTTGCATTAGGTGCTACTGATAATGCAGTAATTGAATGGATGAAATTATCTAGAAATAGTAAAACCCTAGCCTTAATCAGAAAAGACACATATCAAGACGTGTTTGAAGATTAATTATCAATATTTTAATATAATGCGAAATGACCGCAAGACAGGTTTTTGAAGCTACACTAATAGAACTTAGTAAAATTCAAGCACCTTCACTTAAGCTTTATGAATTTAACTATTTATTTAATAAAGCTATAAACTAGTATATTAATAAGGTATACAACGTGTACGATATTAACTAGCAAACTACTGATGATTTGAGAGTCTTGAAGTCTACGACTTTCTTGACTCCTCACAAGGTAGAACTTGCAGGAAGAGCGTCTGGAGCTGCAAAAGATAGTGCTATTTAGAACACAAAAGCAGTTACTGGTAACTAGGATTCTCCAGAAGGAGGATACACTGGTTAGGCTTCATCTTATTTAAGTAAAGCCCATCGCTCAATTCAATCTCTACACGGTGCTACGTATGAAGTGTATATGCCTATTGACTACTTACATATGTTGAATTGTGTTTGCATTTATTATGTTGCTAAACAAAAAGATTGCTGGGATGCAGGCTCATATATTGAAATCCCTGCAACAAGATTAACTGCCGATTCTTGGAGTCAAATCATTACAGACATTTATAATAGACCTTCGCCTATGCGTCCGTACTATTATGTCCACAATCTTAACCAATAGTAGGTATTACCTACCGACCCTAGAACTTCTGTGGAAACAGGAACAGGAACAGGAACAGGAACAGGATTAGAAGAAGTTGGTACTGATATGAATGGCATTTATCAGGTTACTTCAGCTTCTGGAGGAGAGTGGGAAGATAATGATATTGATGCAGGAACTGCTGGTGGCACAAATGTGAAAACCCAAAATTCCAACTTCCAAAGAACATTTAAACTAAAAATAGGAGAAACAGAACAATAGGTATCTCTTGTAGAAAAACCAATTGCCCTTAGAGCTGGAAATACTTCCAATGTTCGTTGTGAAATTAGATATGGTAAGGACGACAGTTTGTTCCAATTAGTAGAAGTGCAGATTGATTATGTTAAGTGTCCATAGTTTATCCGTCTAACTCAAGAACAGATAGACTTAACAGAAGATACTTCTCAAATCATGGAGTTCCCAGATTATGTAAACCAAGAGATTATAAACGAGTTGGTACACTTAGTAATGGAACGTGTAAACGATCCTAGACTAGGCAATAATATTTAGATGACTCAATCTATTGCTAGACCAACTGGGCAATAGCAACCAGCCCCTCAACAAGGCTAATTAAAATTTAATTAATTATGGCAACAGGTTTAAATTTCCAAACTTAGACGATTATTAATTCGAATCTGGATCCAGATTCAAGTAAACTAAATGGAAAAGGTACTGACAATACTTACCTTTTCAAGAGTGGCAAAACAAACATTGATGGTGTAGAAGTTGATGCTCTCAAGATTAAAAGAGACTTTGTATTTGTAAAAGATTGTGTAAAAGCAATCAGAAAGAGAGCTGGATATAATGCTGTAATGTGCAAAGCTACTATAGACTTTGCAAATTCTGCTCTTTTAGTTGCTTTAAAAGCAGGTGGAGCAAAAACATATTGCAGACTCGATATTTATTTGGGTGTTGAAGGTGCAGAACCTTATATTTATTCAACTCCCTGGGTTCAAAAAGGTATGCCATTCTGGATTGAGTTTACTGTAAAAGAAGCTGATGAAGCTGCTACTATTGCTAAAAACGTAGCAGATATGCTTAAGAAAAATCACGTATTCCTATGTGATAAAGATTTGATTAACGTATCTGTATCTGGTAGTAAATTAATCCTAGAAGGAGCTACTGAATATCAGAGATTCCGCAAAATCGAAATTAGCACATTTGATGCTTATGATGATTATGCAGATAAAGTTGCAGAATTAGACCCAACTAAAACTGCTGCTACAGACATCAAGTTGGATGAAAGAGGTAAGAATAGCTTCGGTACATATTCTCAAATCATTAAAGATTTAAGATTACCTACCGCTGCAAACTATCAATGGACTCATATCCGTCAGGTGGAAACTCCTATAGTAGGCGCTATCTACAATCAATATATTGTAGAATATGAAGCACCAGCTACAAATGATGGTCTTCACGCAGTTGGGCAGAGAATGACTTCTCATACTGTTCATGTGTTCTGGGTTAAGAATGATTCTGATTTGATTTCAGCTTGGGAAACTGCACTTAGTACAGTAGGTACTGTAGTTGACGTTGATGCCACTTCTAGTGACGAAGATGATAGCAAATTAAGCTCTTAAATAAACTAAAGGCGGGACTACCCTGTTCCGCCTTTTCTTTTAATTAAGGTATGGAACAGTCAATTTTAGAATGGGCCTTAGCAGTAATAGGCAGTGGTGGTATAGGCGCAGTTATTACTTATATTTGCACTTTTAAGAGCAAAAAGAAACAAGTAGAAGCTGAAGCCGAATCTTCAATGGTCAATGTTGAGTAGAAAAAAACGGACCTCAAACAAGACTAGTATGATTATTTGTAGAAGACGTGTGATAAGTACATAAAGGATTACCATGAGCTTGAAGGCGATTTTAGAAAGTAGATATCGGAATTGAGAGAGCAAATGGATAAAATTATGTTAGAGAAATCCCAAGCCATATCTGCAAAATGTAATGAAATTGCCACTCTAAAATCTAAAGTCACTTATTTAAAAGGAATAAGATGTTATAACTTTACTTGCAAACATAGGATAATGACTAATCCTGATAAAACAGAAGAATAATGTATATAGAGAAACTTGCATCCCAAATTCGTAATGATGTTGTATCTGGACTAAGAGGTTATCATTAGAATTTATCTATGAATATGGACTAGCTATAGGATGAAATAGTAGCCTGTAGATTATCCATATTACATTAGTATTTTCTCAGAGGAATATTTCCTATCAAAGACCTATTGATAGCGATTAACTGCATCGACGTAGACTGTGAGTCTCTTGAGAGATGTAAATGTGGAGTGAGAAGTGCGGATGATACTATAACAGCTCATTTCGAAATACCACAAGTTATTTCATAGTACGGAAAGCAAGCTATTGAGTATATAGGTTCTACTGATAGGCAAAATAAGTTTACGATAGTAACATCGTTATCTGAATTTAATAATAGAAAGTATAGAAAAAGAAGTTAGAAAAAACCCTACGTTTGGATTGATTTTGCACCAAATGCAAACGGAATGTTAGATTGTTTTCTATTTAATGCACCATTCTTGTAGCAGGTTTCCGTAGTTGCAGTATTCAAAGACCCAAGATAGCTAAAGTAGTACAGTTGCTGTAATACTGATGAACTTAATGGGCCTGATGTAAATACTAGCTTTATTGATTAGCTAGTTAAGGAAAAACTAACTAAGGAAAAATTATACTATTATAGATAGGTTGCAGCTTAGCCTCTACCTAATGATTAGTAGTATGTAACAGGAGGATGATATGGGATAGAATAATTTTCATTACGCTATAAGTTTAGCTTAGACGCTATACGATATTGAGGGAGATAATGATGATTTAGAGGAAATCGGTTTAGTGGCATACAATTTTATTGGAAATAAAAACACCAGACTGTATAGAGCACTATTAGATATAAATTGTTAGGATGGGTCAGTCGAATTACCTTGTAATGTAGACATTATAGAGGCTGTAACCTATTGTGGTCCAGAGGATTGGGACTACACTAGTAATACGAAAGAGTTTGGAGACATATAGTCTTTATACACTGAGAATTACATTGAAAGTAGAAAAGCTTTCCTAGATCCCTTTTATGTTAGCGGTAAGTTCGTTAAATATAAAAGAGTAGGAGATAAACTTTATGTTAATAAAGGTGCAGGAAAAGTAAATATTCTATATCATGGAATACTACTTGACGAGGAAGGTCTTCCCGAAATAAACGATAAAGAAGCTATCGCAATAGCTGAATATATTGCCTATGTATAGAAATACAAGGAAGCAATACGTACTAACAATTAGAATGTGTTGAAAATGGCTTAGGACTTGAAGCGCTAGTGGCTACAGCATTGCTTAGCGGCTAGAGTTCCAGAATATGTATCTCAAGAAGAGATGGATAAAATACTTAATGTATAGGCTTCTTGGGGACGTAAGTTTTATAACAAGAGCTATAAACCAACTATGTAAAATATATAGGGAGGCAATTTGTCTCCCTATTTTTGTTTATGATTATGAGTAATAAGAATTATGCAATGGGTCATGCTTTTTCTTTGCATGACATTTTTATGAATTTCCCAGTAGAAAAACTGAAAATGACTTCAGACTAGTGTAAGGAAACATACTCTGATGGAAATAAAAGAGATTTGGCGGCATCTATATTTGCCAAAAGTGTTCAGATGGTAGTAGATGATATTATAGATAACAATGTCCACTTTAAATTACCTGGAATGGCTAGGACATAGGCATATATGTATATGAAAAGAACAGAAGGTAAAAAATTTAAGAAGGCATTTAAGAATGGAAAATGGAATGACATAGACTTTGTAATGTCTAACTTTAGCGGATATTAGCTTACTCTAGAGATGTAGAGTGAAAAGAGGCTTCCAAGAGAGAAACCTATATACTTATCAGCAAAAGATAAGTAGAGAATCGTAGATAATACTAACAGAGGTAAATAGTATTAATTGTTATGGTACTAAAAACTATATAGGATTACTACGACCAAATTTGTGCAGAATATCCAAATATTCCTAAGTCGGATATTAAAAGAATTTTGCAATACGGATGGAAATCGTTATACTTACATAATAGTTATGGAGGAGATACTCTAATTAACAGAAATGGATTTTGGTTTTATTGTGGATAGTTAATGAATGATTCTCTAAAGTATTTTGAGTACTACAAAAATAAAATGAGAATTAAATTACGAATAATGTATAAACGCAAGCACATCCCTTGGGATGGATACTATTACTTTGCATTAACTTAGAATTAGTATAACGAATATTTGAGTTAGAAAAATAAAAGAGGACGACCAAAGAAAAGATTTACCTTTTCTAAGATCATCCTCTACAAAATATATGATGAGTGTAATATATCAGAAAGTAACCGAGTAGCAATATTCAGATTACCTATGCCAGTTGATTTCGGAATTAGTTTATATAAGAAAGAATTAACTACAGATAAAGCAGAACTAATCTTAGTTAGAGAACCTCTAAAATTTTAGGATATATTATTAACTAATTATAATTATCAATTTATTTCAGATAATTTAAGAAAATATAACAAAAACAAGAGAAACGATGATTAATACAATTATGACTGCGAAAAATACATTCGCAGAAGGATTAGTAATGGATTTCGCTCCAGATAATACATAGGCTACAACTCTTACATCTGCACTTAATGCTACCTTGTTAACATTTAATGGGAACGAGATGTCTCTTTAGAATGATATGGGTAATGGAAGAGTGGAGACAGCATATCTTCCGGAGGGGTATGTTCCAGTGGGAACTTGTGAATTTGGGGATATTATTTATATAGTATCTTATAACCCAATTACTAACAAATCTCAGATTGGTTGTTTCCCAAGCCCAGAAAGAAATATAAGTAGCTAGGAAATAGGCGAACTGTAGACAAATTTAAAGTCTTCAGACTTTTAGGAACTATCAGACAGTGGACCTACTGGAAGATTAGTAGCATCATCTTGTAAGAAAATTTTATATAAAAAAGAGTTAAATCCAGGAGACAAATATATAATAAGTAGCTCTAATTTAGAAGAAAACAAAAATAGTATTACTGATTACGGTAATACCTCTAATATATATGGAACATTTCCAAAATTATTGAAAATACACGTTGTTGCTATAGAAGATTCTGGAAAAATTAATTATTTAGATTCAACAGTTAGATGGTATGATAATTTTTTTATAGCTAATGGCACCAACGGTGAAGCTACTCCTGATTTAGATAAATATAGGTCGTTAGTTAGTTCTGGCTACTCTGTATTTTAGTCTAAAGTGTCAGGAAAATTAGCTTTATTAATAGAATTAGAGAAAATAAACTCTTTTAGCTGTACTTATGATATATATACTGCCTCTAGTAGCACTTACTCTGAGGATACTTAGACAATAGGAAAAAATTATAATGTCTATTGGAGTATAGGCTGGAACGCAGACAATTTCAATATTAATCCAAAATACATAGTTTTAACTAAATCTTAGTGGTCTGGTAAGAACGAAGCTGATGCAGGAAAATGGTTTCCCTATAAATAGGATACAGATACTAGCTATAGTATCGATTACAATAATGGAAAATCTATCAATGACTTTTGGAGTATTGAAGAGTAGCCAAAAGCATTTTATGATAAAAACGGAAACATATAGTAGAGTTATTGGTACAGTGAATTGGGGCGAGTATATTAGCCAGAAGATTATTCTGGAACCTTTGAAGAGTTTATAAATTCTGGAAGTTATGAAGCTAACGAACAAATCGCTATAGAACATTTGAAAGACTCTTAGCCTGCATATAAAGACTAGGTATTATCTAAGTTAACGGTATCTAGAGATATTAATGGATAGCCTATTAGCAAGTATTATGTAAATGCCCATCATTAGGAAGATGGATAGTATTATACTGCTGTGAGAAAAGGAGTTTACGAAAAAATATATTAGACAGATATGTCTGACGATATAGTAAATAATTATTTCAAAACTTCTATATACAAGTACTTTACTTCTTTTTACATACCTTTTATGTAGAAATTTACTTCATCTAATGGGGAGGAATTAATTTTTTATCCAGATATATCTAATTTAATATATCATTATAGTATAACCCCAGCTATGCCCTATGGTTTACTAGAGGAATTAACTTAGGACGGTTATATAGATTTCAGTAAAATAGGTACTGGAGAAATAAAGCTAACCAACTGGAAATATTATAATACTGAAAATATAGGAACTTTAACGCTTGGATTAGAAGTTTATCCAGAGTCTAATAAGGGAGTAGCTGAAGTAGCGATAGACTTTTATGATAATCAAGGGGTTGCTGCAACATACAGAATAATGAACAAAAACTCCTATTCTGGATAGTTTACTGAGTACATTCCGCTCAATGGGGAAGCAGGGAACTACAAATTAAGTAGTATAGATTCCACTGGGTCTCCTATATATCACGCCGGACTACAGTCAGATTTGACTGAATTGTCTAACTTAGTATATAAAGGAGACAATGGCACTTATAAGGTAATAAAACAAGATGATGATTTTTATTATTTGTAGGAAGATATTAAAACATTAATCACAGATACTTCTAGAATATTTAGTAACGATGCTGGAATATTATATTCTAATGTGTTATATTTAGCCAAAATTACTGTAAAGTATTGCTCAGTAGATGCATTAAATAATTTTAATGTTGATAATACTAATGACTTTAAATATTTTTACAGGTGGTATTGGACTAATACTATGTTTAATTAGTACTACTATACAACTTCTGATTTTGAGAAACTATAGGCAATACTAGATTTAGATATTGGGGTAGAGTATTCTAGTAATAAAAACTGGAAAAAAATCTAGGAAGTTTACGAGCCTTCCTCTCTAGCAAGTGAAGACGACTAGTTTAATAACTTATCAGCTACCGTTTAGGCAATAAATCAGAATGGAGAAGCGGACAGTTAGGGAAATATAGACGCCAAATTAACTATAGGCTTATAGAATACTTACAATACATTTTCAATAGCAGAACGAGTAGGAAGTATTAATTACATGGATAAGTTTGTAGTTAGTATTATATTAGGTAGGTCTAAAATAGAAAATAATCCAGAAACTCCAGAGATTTATTCAGTAAGTTCTTAGGAAAATGAATATGACGATTCAATATATCCTACATATGTTAAGTAGCCTGATATTAGCTATTAGAGTGTAGACACTTATGGATTGCTAGATCCTAGAGAAACTTCTACTACTTTATACAAGCTATTAGGTATAAGTAAGACCGGGTCCGGCAAAGAATTATGGGAAAAAGCTTATGATAAATATCTTAACAAATATTCGTTAAATTTTTCTAGTTCTTTAAGTGTAACTACAGAATCTGGAAAGTATGAATATTTAAATAGTTCTGGAGAATTAGATTTTATCGAAAATTATAGAGTGTTTAAAACAACATTAAATACGGCAAGCATTCCCTTAGTACTTACTGGGGTACATTTTAGTAAATATTATAAGGAATGCATTTCATAGTCTAAATACTTATAGGTATTAGTCCCATTAGTTAATACTTCTGAAGATTTAACAAAATTTGGAATGAAATTGTATGGGCAAAATGCTGTATTTGATTCCATGTTAACTATAGCAGGAGGATGGCACGATGCTAACATGCTTCATAAAGATAATATGAAGATTCATGTTGGTAAATACACCTCTGGGGAATCGGGAACATTCTCAGGCTCGCCAGGATTTAGCGGAACTTGGTCTAAAAATTACTATAATAGTAGTAAAGGATATGCGATTACCAAAAATTCTAATGGAAAGACTAAAATGTGGGACAATTAGGTAAACGGCACTTATATTAGAGACTTATTAACATCCGATATCGGAATAATACTATATTCTCACGGAGACGAACTTGACAGAACTGTATATTTCGTATATGATTCTGATACTACAACTGCACCAAATCCTAGTTATATGTATAAATATAAATTCGGTTCTATTTCTGGAGAAAAAAAAGCTCCTCCATATAACAACATATATGAAGACAGTTCTCGCCAATTTGTACTAGGATTAGTTATGAAAGATACAGATGGATAGATACACCTATTAAATAATCTTTGTCCTATGCAAACTTCTTCTGGTTCTTTAACACAAAAAATAAAGATAAGTGGAGGAACTAGATATCTAGGTAATATTATTCTATCTATTTTAAGTAACCTATTTGTTAAACTTCCAGAGAAATAGGCTATAGAAGTTTAGACTATTAGCAATGTAGTTTATCTATAGGACAATAAATCACAATTTACAAAGGATGTAGTTTATTAGGTATAGGCGGATTATGAAAACCACAATGATCTTATATTAATGTAGGGAATCTAGCTATCTGACTATATTAATAAAATTAAGTAGCATATAAATGATGTAGTAGACGACTCTAATGTTAACTTTATAATACAAAGTGTTTAGAAGAACATTCCTATACAGGTTGCCTTTGATTACATATAGCCTTCAAAGATTATTTCTAATTCATAGTCTAGTGTTATGGCTATTAGACTTGGGGAAAATGATTACTATACTGTAATTCCAGAAATAAACGATTCTAACAAGTTGTATACTATAGATAGAAGATATTCGAATATTACAGTAAGAGCCGCTACTACAGTTAGTAGCTATGAAGTGACCTCTATAACTAATTCTACTACCTCTGGTAGATTAATTTATACTTATAGTGATTAGATATATCATAGTAACAGCAAGTTTTACTAGATATTCACATTATAGAATGACCATTTGGTACTATCTAAAACACAGCACAATTCATCTGATATGCTAGCATATTTCAATGGTGCTCATAATGTTACTATTGGAGGTATAGTTAATGACGAATATTTAACGGATTATTTAAAATATGTGGACTAAGTTAATTAAAAGCAGTATAAATTTGGAAACCTAGACTTAGGTATATCCAACTCAGGGATCTTTAGTATATGAGTATAATCCTCTTAGAAATTTTAGACTGTCGAAGAATATGTATTTATATAAAGGAGATTATTATTCTTTGGAAGAATTAAAAGATAAATTTAACATATATATAGAGGACAATTCCTGGGTAGGAGCAGATGAAAATCCAGAATTGTATGAAAAAGGATAGTTGGTAGATTTCATAACAGATTAGCTGTCTATTAGGCTAGATCATCCAGTACATATTATTCCTTAGTATAGTTACGACGGGTCAGTAAACCTTATATTGAATGACGGAATTAATATACCTAGATTAATAAATAGTAGGTTTAGTTCTACTGGCAAGAATACTTACGAAGTAGTCAACAGGAAGGGGGATAATGACACTAACATATATGATTAGGGAGAACAGTTTGATATAGATACTTCTCTATATAGAAGAATAACTAAAATACCTAAAGTTTAGTATATGGGAACATCTTCTGGAGGCAATATGAAGATTGGAAATTATCATTTTTATTTCAAATTGTCCGATGCAGATGGGAACGAGACAGATTTTGTGGCCGAGTCTGGATTAGTAAGTGTGTTTATAGGCTTTGGATCTCCTTCTAGTATTCATACTGGTTAGAAAAACGAAAGTAGCTACAAAAATGTCATGTTTTCTGTATCTAATATAGATGCTTCTTATAATTATATTACTGTATATTATTCAAGATATACAGCAGAAGCTAATGAAAACTTCGTAACCGAATATATAAAAATCAATAAGAAATATTTAGTAAATAATGCCGGGATAGCATCTATTATAGTAACAGGTTTTGAAGAAACTACATAGATATCAGGTTCTGATATTAATTTAAACTATAATGTAGTAGACGCTTCTAAAGCTTCTGCAGTTTGTCAAAATATGTTGTTTATGGCAAATGTCCATAAACCAAATATTCCCTACAAAGAGTTATCTGATTTGTCTTTAAGATTTTTACCATATCTAATCTAGACTCCGTATAAGTTAGACATAGATGAAGAGTATAATCCAACAACATCAGATTTAGGATACTATGATAGTAAATTTATATATGACTACACTGGATATTGGGGAGAGGAGATATACAGATTTGGAATAGTATATATAATGCCGAATAATGAATTAAGTCCTGTATTTAACATTAGAGGAGGTGCTGCTATTAAAGAATTCATAGATGGATAGTATAGCAATGATGGGCAGTTTTCAAATATTCCGGTATTTAAAACAAACGAGCTAAATGAAAGGGAGAGACAATATATTAACTATAACGAAGAAACCAATTATTTAATAGGGCTTGATGATATGTCTTCTGGGGATAACAGAACGAAAGGTACCGTTTCATTTGAAAATGTTAAGGGAGTAGTTACCTTCTCTCCTACCAAGGACACTAATACTATATATGGGATAGATATTAGAACTGATCAAGATACTATTAAGGAACTAGAGAAGTATGTTAAAGGGTACTTTTTTGTAAGATAGACAAGAATACCTACTATTCTAGCCCAGGGTATCACCATAGGGATAGACCAGAATTCTTATACCCCCTGTATCCCAACAGCTGGCGGGTTTTTGGAATAGTTATCAGAATCATTAGAAAAAACCCATGTTACTACAGAAGATATAAATGATATTAATTACATATCAGAAGGATTTCTAAGTAGATATTAGTTCAAATTTCAGAAGAAGTCCAGTAATCTGTGGGGGAAAATCGCTAAAGTGGCTGGTATAGCGGTAGGAGTAGTAGCATTAGCTGCCGCAACCGTTTTTACAGCAGGTGCTGCAGCTGCTGTAGTAGCAGGTACTGCTGTTACAGTAAGTGGAGCAGCAGCTGCTGGAGCAACTGCTTTAGGAACAGTTGCAGGGACAATAGCAGCTGCAACTGGTCTAGGTTCTTTAGGAGCTGCTTTAGGAACTACTGTTCTAGTTGGAGGAGCTGTTGCCCTACCAACAGCTGCGTTAGCAGTAGCTGGAACTATTCAGGAAACTAGGTATGCGTTATCCTCTATTTTTGTAAAGAAAAAGTTGGATGGGAGAAATACACAAGTTCCTTCTGGATATAAATTGGTAGAAACAGAAGAATCCAGAAAATTAAGTACAGATTTTCTTACACGTTTTATTCCTAAGGACTCCTCTAAGGTAAAAGTCTAGGGGATTCTGTGTCCAGATTATGAAGTAAATTAGTCTTACTATAATCAAATATTTACTGGCAATTTACATACTATTTCTCTTACAAGTTCTTAGAGTATAAACGGATTAGCTGGAAGAACTGGAAATTATTTTTCAAATAACGTGAATCATTTCTATATTCCAGACTATTATGATACCAATATACGAAATTTTTATGATTTTAAGGTTGTAGGAGTTCCCGACAATGTAAAATTGGTTGGAATTGATAACCTAAAATTCAGGAGTAGAGCAGGGGAGGCAGAAGAAGCTTGGAGATATGAATGTGTAGGGGACGATTATAAATCTGAATACTCAAAAAAGAATAACGAAGAGGATTCTGAAACATAGTCTAATAAGAAGATAAATACTGATATAATTAGAGGAAGTTTTGGGCCTTACTTGGCATTTAATGATGTAGAAAACAAATTCTCTTCAGCTGAAACTGTTAACATATATATACCAGAATACTCTATAGGTTAGCTTGAAAACTACTTTTCAATTAGAATGTAGGATTCTTCTGTTTTTTAGGCCATATCTGATAGATATAGTATCTCAGAAGTAGATTCTTAGTTAGTAAAATAGTTAAGTAATATAATTGGTGATGATGATAGAACTAAAGGGTATAAATGGGAGCTTTATAGAGGAGATTGTTATCTATGTCAATTTACTCATAGGGTAAATAGAAACTTTAACGATCCTTCAGCGCCCTATAATGATGAGATAGTTGACGAAAAAACATGGAGAGATAATTATGACACTGATAATGTAGAAAAATATGAAAGTATAAATTTGGGAGATGTTAATGCAGTATAGTTAGGAATGTGGGTAACATTTAAAATACGCTCCTCTAATAATTTAAATATAAGAACCTTAGATGGATCTAATGTAGATGAAACGGCTATGTGTGGACATCCGAGAGGATACTATCCATACCTTCCTATGAGTACTGAGGGAACATATAAACACCCAGAATCATAGGTATACAACAAAGGTTTTACTAAATCCTTAAGTGAAAGATGGAACTTTGAACTTCCTGATGTTCCCTATATAAAGAACTGGTTTGGAACTCGTATTATGTATTCTGATATTCACGTTAATGATGCCTATAAGAACGGATTTAGAGTTTTCCAAGGTACTCATTATAGAGATTATACTCGCGAATACGGAGAAATAGTAAAATTAATTTCTCTTGAGTCTAATCTTTTATGTGTATTTGAACATGGTATAGCATTGATACCTGTCAATGAAAGAGCAGTCGCAGGTGAGGGAACAGGTGGAAATGTCTATATAAACACATCTAATGTGCTTCCAGAGAACCCAAAAATTATCTCTGATATGTTTGGTAGTCAGTGGCCCGAAAGTGTCCTCAAAGTTCCAGGAAAGACTGGAGATTCTGCGCAATATGTTTATGGAGTTGATACTGTTGCCAAGAAGATTTGGCGCACTGACGGTAATACTCTTACTTGTATTTCTGACTTTAGAGTACAAGAATTTCTGAATAAGAATATTACTCTAGGGGAAAGAGAGCTTACTCCCAAAATAGGTATTAGAAATGTAAAGACAGTATATAACGCCTTCAAGCGAGACGTATTATTTACTTTCTATGACAATACTTATGGCTTTGAAGAAAAGGTTTGGAATCTATGCTGGAATGAGTTATTATAGAAATTTATAACATTCTATAGTTGGGTTCCTAGCTATATGGAAAATATAAATAATATTCCATTCTCATTCGATAGAAATACTTCTAAGTGGATTGCTAAACTGGGAACAAGTCATACTGAAAGTTCTTTTGCTGACGGTATTACACTATCTAATGTAATTATAGAGAACTCTGAAAATGAATAGGGAGAAGTAGTAACTAACTTTAAGGTTCCAGTTTCCTATGTGAATAAGAAAGGTGAGTGGGTAACTCAAAACTATACTGTAGCGAATGATGGAACTAGTAGGAAAAAATACATTGGAATATTATCCTTAAGTAATAGAATACTTCCAGATGCCTAGCTTCACTATTAGATTTCCTACTCCTTGTAGAGAGATTAGTATGGAAACTATAAGAAGTTTGACATAGTCCCTCTAAATTGTGGAGAAGCTAAGGGAGGTATATATCTTCCAGATGATGCTATGTTTGCAGGAGCTTTCATGCCTCTATATTGTCTAAAATTCAAGGAAGGAGGAGATGAATATAGTCCAGTCTACTATAAGGATGGATAGGAAATGACTGAAGTGTCTGACGGTGCTGGAGACACGTTCTATACTTACCAAGCTCTATATACTGCTAAATCCCTATTATCTGAATTATATTATAGGAATAGTGCGGGATATTAGTATGCAGACTACGAGGTTAATAAAGTTAAGGTGGGAGACTCTATCGAAGGGAATACATTAGAAATAACTGATGTGTTGGATTATCCTATATTCAAGGACATTACTGGAAAGCGTCCTATTCTTCCTAGAGAAGAGATGATAAATCCTGATAAAATAGTAACCTTACTTAATATTAAGGCTACAATATCTATCGTTGATAGTGATAATTAGTCTAAACTAAGTGATTCCTATTACAATATGAAAGCGGGATTTTAGTCAGGAACATCTCTAGTAGATGCTGGATATTATGAATCTGTTGTAGGAATAGCTCCTAGATGGAACTTATAGTTCTTATCTACAGATTTTTGGAAGCACGGCTAGGCTGGGCTAATTGACATAGCAGATGATATATATCCTACTTATTGGTACGGAAGACAGCATCCATTTGAATTTGAATGTGTAGTAGTGAACGACCCTTCTATACATAAGATATTTACTAATCTTGAAATTGTCGCTAATAAGGCAAAACCTGAATCTTTCCACTATGAAATAATTGGGGAGACCTACGACTTTGCAAAAGATAAGGTAAATATGTATTTTAGACAGGAAGCTATGAAAGCATTGTGGCAATACAATGGAGCTGATATTTCTTATGATAGGAACTTCTTGAAAGTTCAACCTAGATAGTAGCCAAAGTCTGCGGACTTCCCACATAAGTACTATACTAGACAAGATACTATCAATGAGATAGAGGATTATTATATTCATGTAACTTATCCAGATTCACACGATTATCGTCATTTATCTGGAGCGGAAGTAGTTTACTATCCAAATAGACGAGAATATCGAATCTGGAATCATGCTATGGCTGTAGATATAGACGATTTGAGTTAGGATGATTCAAGGTCAATTATCTCCGCTAATTGTTAGTATTTAGAGGACAGATGGAAAGTTACAATTAATCCTATTTTAGTATGCTATAAGAATGAATATCAAAGGAAATTCTCTGGTTCCTTAATATAGCCTCAGAACTCTACTTGGGCAAAAGCCAAGAATAGTTCACAAAGCTTACCAACTCTTCCTATTTATAATTCTCCTATACCGGATTAGGTTTTATCAGCTGGTGGTATAGATTTCCCAGGAAATGACCCAGTACATCCAGAGTGGGGAGAAGATAACGCTCTTTACAATTTATATGATTTATCTGGATACAATTCCGAAGGAAATTGGAAACCGTTGGATTTAACTAACTGGTTAGACGATGTTAGTATTTATAGATATAACTTTGGAGAAGCATAGAATAGAAAAGAGTTAGATGTTAAGGATAAATTCTTAAAGATAAGAATTAGATATTCCGGAGAAGAATTAGCTGTTATAGATTTCTTAAATACTGTATATAGAATTAGTTATGCTTAATAAGAATATAAATAAAGTCAGAAGAATAGCGAAAGCCTATTATGGGCTTTCCATTCCTTCTGGGAATCCATATATGACTACGAATGAATTAGCCATCCCTGGTAATGCTATTACTTAGTAGAATTTGCTGGGAACTGATTATAGCGCTGATTTCAGAAACAGAGCTGAATAGATAATGGCTCCTACTAATAGTCTTATAGATTTTAATGCTAGAATGGGAGACTTATTTAGCTTAAAGCTAAAAAACGATAGAGATTCCTCTAAAGCTATTACATAGATAAAGAGTATGTCTGTAGGTACTGCACCTTAGAAATCATAGGGAACTTTCTAGAAACTAGGAGGATGGAATACGGTAGGACAAGCCTCAGACTTCCTAAGCGGACTAATTGGAGGTGATAAAGATGGATACCTTGGTAAATATGGTTCATTATAGCAAGCAGGAGACTAGGCGTTTGACCAGGCTTCAAATGTAGTAATGGGCATAAATCCTCTAGTCGGAGGAATAATGAAGGCAGGAGGTTTAGTTAGTGACGTATTAACCAAATGGGGTGGAATGGGTACGGATTCTATGACTAAAACCGATGCTGTACTAGGTAGCAAATTATTATCTCTTACTCCAGTTGGTATGGTTAATGGTTTCTTCGGTAAGAAAACTAGGGATTTTTCTGCTAATAGAGATACTATAGAATAGGTAGGAGGTTCTTACGGCGGAACTGTTAGAAATATAGCATCAGCAGAAGAAAAAGCTGGAAAGAAATATGGATTATTCAGTGGAGGGGCAAGAAGGTCAGCCAACAGATTCATAAATAGAACAGAGTCCCAATAGGCGACTATGACTAATATAGCTAACTAGGCTTCTGATTTATCTTCTATAGCTACTAATATGTCGGATTTGAACCATATTTAGTATGGCTTCAACCTAAATGGCGGCTATGATTAGAGATATATGAGAGCTGCTAGACTTGGAACTAAATTACAGAGAATTAAAAAACTTAATATATAGTCTCATAAATTAGGAGGTTAGATATAGGGAGCGATAGATTTGAATGAGTGGCAACCCGTTATAACCGAAGCTGTAGAGTAGTTTGAATCTGGAGGAGAATTAGAATGGACTCCTATTATAACTCTATAGGAAGGAGGAAAAACTGAGAAAGTAGATGGAATAACAGGAGCAGCTCCGAAGATTACTTTCTAGTCTTGGTACGATACTGTTCCAAAAGATAGGTTGTCGAATAATTACGACCTTAAGAAAGCTTTTGAAGTACTACCATTTGAGGAGTTAGAAGCATGGAGAAAATCTTCTGATGAAGATTTAAGAATTGGAAAGAATCACCTACGAAGCATCTATCAGTTACCCAATGGAGATTATGAATTTTTAAAGCTAGGAAATGAATAGAGTAATCCAGAAGTTCATTTCGAAACTGATACTTATCATTCTGGGGAAAATGGATTAAAAGATTCTCATGATTTAGTCTTTGAGAAAGATAGATACTTCTATAGAAAGAAGCCTAAACAATTTAAAAATGGTGGTAAACCCGAACCTATAGACGCTCCAGAAATAGAAGAAACTAATTAGAAAAATATAATTCCAGAAGGTGCTCTTCATGCTCGCAAACATAACATGGAAAATGCTGATAACTTGACTAAGAAAGGTATTCCAGTTATAGATAATGAAGGAGAGCAATAGGCAGAGATAGAAAAAAATGAAATAATATTTACACTAGAAGTTACTAAAAAGCTGGAGGAGTTATACTCTAAATATACAGACTATGAATACTCTCAGAAAGAAAAGGATGAAGTAGCAATAGAAGCTGGAAAACTGTTAGTAAAAGAAATATTATTTAACACAGATGATAGAACAGGTTTAATTAACACATTAAAACAAGGAGGAATAATAGATGGCTCTAAATGATTTGTTAGTGTCTTATAAGCGCATTGAAACTCCCTCTAGAACCATCCCAGAGTTCAGATTTCCAGAATCCTATCAACTAGTTACTTCTGATGCCCCATAGAGTAAGCCTGATTAGGAAGACGTATAGACTCCTAAATATTATACTTCCACTGTTTAGAGACCCAAGTTTAGCTCAATCCAAAGATGGAATAGTCCTTACAGGGATAGGAATGCTTGGATAACTGACTTAGCGGCTGCTTATAGAAAAGCAGGAGTAACTAATGATAATGCAATAAAGATGTTAATTGCCCAAGATGCTCAGGAAAGCGGTTGGGGACGTTCTGCGCAAGGTAAATTCAACTTTGGAAACTTAACCACTGGAGCTAAATGGAAAGGTGACTATGTTATGGGAAATGACCATGACGCTAAAGGCAATCCCATCAAATAGAAATTCCGCTCTTATAATTCTATGGATGAATATGCAGCTGATAAGTTATAGTTCTTGAAACACTTATATGATTTTGATGAAAATGATGATATTAATACGTTTACCGCCAAACTTACTGGTAAGAATAAAGGTAAGAGAAGGTATGCAGAAGCTACTGACTATGCTGATAGAGTTGCAGCGGTATTCAGGAGTTTCAAGGACGGTGGTATTATAAAGTATTAGTAGGCAGGAAAAGTACTTAGTCCTCCAGAAAAGGCAAGATAGAATTTATCTAGTAAATTTCCAGTTAATTGGGAAAATTCTGATTGGCTACATAACTACTTCTCTAAGAACTTAGGTTATAATACTTCTTTGAGTATATTATCTTCTATTCTTCCTGAAAGCGGGGCAGACCCTCACAAAAAGTAGCTTAGAGGAGGGCCAGGAAGAGGGTTAGTCTAGTGGGGATTTGGTACCGACAGATATAACCATATGAAATCATATAAGATGAGAGGATCAGTACAAAAGGGAATAGACCCAGAACTTCAACGACAAGCAGAATATATAGTTAACACTGTTAAGAACGAACAAAAAACTGGAGAAGGCTTATGGCATCATGGAGGAACAGGGTCTGGATACAAAAGTGCTGAAGGTGCTAGAAAGGTATTTATTAATGCAAGAACTCCAGCATCCGGTAAGGCAAGAGCTTTTAGTCTCGGCTATGTAAGACCTAAAGGAGGAATAGAAGAAGCCACTAGAAGAGCTTCTTACGTAAGTTCTCTAGATTCAGTTTATAATTCTAAATATAAATAATGGATAGAGTAAAGGTAAATGTAGGCGATAAGACATATAATTGTCAAATTGCCAAGACAGAAGAAGATAGAAAGAAAGGTCTAATGGGAGTAGAAAATCTTCCTCCCGATGAAGGTATGCTATTTGTATGGGAGGATGAAGATACTAGAGAAATGTGGATGAAAGATACTAAAATACCTTTAGACTAGATAGCCATTAACGATAATGATGAAGTAGTCTTAGTATATAAGGCTTAGCCAGAAGATGAAACTTTAGTTCCGTTCATGAACGCTAAGTATATTCTAGAAGTTAATTAGGATTCTGGTATTGTAGAAGGAGATGATTTTGAAATAGACGACTCTGAAGATTATGACAAATATGTTATGAAGGTGCTTGCTCCAGATGGTACTACTTAGATGTATCTCTAGGGAGGTGAAAGAATCGTAAGTAGAAAAGAAACAAGAACTCTCATTAAGAAAGCTAAAAAGGCTTACGAAAATAAAGACAAAGATTATGATAAATATTGCAAATCTTTGGGCAAATATATATTTAAGGTATTAAAGGGTCAAAATACTCGTCCGCCAGAATATGTAGAAGTTCCGGAAGGAAAAGACAAAAATTCTAACGACGAAAATTAACAATATACACATCGTATCAAAAATTCTTGGTTATGAAGATCTTAATATGTAGTATTGAAGTACATAAGATAGATAGATAATTAGTGCATTAATTACATTTTAAATTTTTAATTTATGAAGTTAGGAAATAAGTTTTAGGCAGGAGGACCGATGCCTGCAGGAGCACCTGCTCCAGCGCCTCAAGGTGGTGAAGACCCAACAGCTATGTTACTTCAAGGAGCACAGCAAGCTGTTCAAGGACAAGATTGTGAAATAGCTATGCAAGTATGCCAAATGTTAATCGAAGCATTGGGAGGTGGAGGTAATCCACAGGAAGCTGCCCCACAGGAAGCTACCCCAGCTCCAGCAGAAGGGGAACCTGTTTACCGTAGAGGCGGTCGTTTAGTGAGACGTATAAACGCTTAACAAATTTAACACGTAGGGGTATATCTAAACTAGGTATATCCCTATTTTATTTTACAGGATAAATTATGGCAACACGAGTTAAATATAAATTTGGAGACGATGAGTTCGACTTAAAGGACTATATCCATAATTTAGAAACTAATTATCAATCCTATGTTGCAAGTAAGAATTGGAATGAAGGGTAGCAACAGGAGTTTAAAAACGCTTTTGATAAATATCTAACGGGATTGAAAGATTAGTTGTCTAATAACACTGGGAGATTTTATACAGATTATTCTGGAGCTATATTTGATAACAAAGGTGAGTTCAGTAACACTGATGATGATAATATAGACCCAGTTGGTTCTGAGTATTATTATAATAATAAGGGGTAGAGAATTACAACAGACGATTATAATTTACTTAGAAAAAGAAAATAGAAGAACTTTAATACTTTTTCTGCTAATAGGTAGGTAGCTACCTATCTTAATAAGGTAGGTATAGCACTAAGAGACTACTCTAAACAAAATCCGTCTAACAATTCTTCTAATGCTTTCAACTTATCTAAGCATGGCTTCGAAAAATACTGGATGGATTAGAATAATCCATCTGGAGGAGATTTTGATTTTGCTCCATATGTGGAAAAGGATTAGATAGGAGAGGGTGGGGTACGAGGAACATCTAACAGAGCAGCATATCTAAAAGAATAGCTAGAGAATTATATTAAAAACTTAGGTGACTATGACTTTTCTTCTACTACATTTAAGGACAAAGATACTTATTTAGCAAAATTAAGAGCAGCTATGGAAAATCTTGACAATGGATATAACCATGAGGATGCTATAGCGCTTAATTAGGCTGGTCTAAGTAGTAGTTTCTTAAACAACTTCTTTGGTACTGGAGAACAGTAGTAGAAATCTGAAGTAGAATAGGCAGCTGAATATATTGCAGCAGAATAGAAAAGACAATAGGATTAGGAAATTATAGACTAGGCTGCTAGAATGAAGGCTATGTCAGAGCTAGATTAGTGGGCTAAAGATAATTAGTTTCAACCTAAATACTCAGGAGTATTAGAAGGGGGTGATTACGATCCTGATGCTATATTAAGCATGTTAGAGAAAGACTATGCTGATATAGAGGGGGATAACAATAAAGTAAAAGCTTGGTTAAACTTTGAACAACTTCTTAAAGATATAAGAGAACCTATGATTGAAGCAGATGCTATCATTAATGGACAACCAGTATCTACAATAGAAGGTTCTAAAGCTGCAATGAGGAAATTAAGAGCTAATCTAGCTCAGAAGCTTAAATTTGCAGCACAAGAAGGATATATGAAAGCCTATGGAGATGAATATATTATTCCAGGCTCCGAGGATTATAGTAATTATTCTTTAATAACATATAACCCTGTTACTGGGGAATATAAAGATCAATCTGTTATACTTAATGAAAAACTACGAGAAGCTATGGCCTATGATTGGTATAAAAAGAATACATCTGTTCCAAGTAATAAAAATGGAGGAGCCCTTTATTATTTATAGCAAGGTGGCTTTATGTAGAGAGAGAGAGAGAGAGAGGTACGAAAACAAAGAGAGGAATAGTAGAAGTGGGAACAGACATAGTAGAGTACAAAATCCAAAGATGAAGATACTAGAACCCCAGAGCAAAGAAAAGCAGGAGAAAGAGTACCAAAGTCTGGAGAGTTAAGCACCATTGATAAAGTGAGAATAGGTAGTGCTATTGCAGACATAGGGTCTATTTTAGCAGCATTTGTTCCTGGATATGGGACTGCTGCTTCTGCTATAGCTGGATTAGGTAGTACTGGAGCTAATCTTTATGCAGATATATCCGATGATAGCGTGTCTAGATGGTAGGCTGCTGGAAATGCAGGATTTGACTTATTAATGGATGTAGCTGGATTAATTCCTGGATTAGGAGCTATGGGGAAAGCTGGAAAGATAGCAAAGACTCTTAAATATGTACTACCTACAGCTTTAACTATATGGGGTGTAGCTGAGAATGGAGGAGATGCTATAAAAGCCGCTAATAAATTAATGAACGGGCAGGACCTAACCGTAGATGATTGGAAAGCCTTATCGTTTGGACTGTAGACTATTGCAAGAGGAACTAGAGCAGTCAAAGGAAATAAGTCAGTAAATAGACAATTAAAGAATACTAAGGAAAAAGCTCCTTATGAAACAATTACTGCCGAATCTGGCAAAACCTATAAAGTAACTCCAGAACAATTTAAACAAATTACGTCTGCTACCACTTTAGAGGCACAAAATAAAGCCTTTAGAGAAGCTATAGGCTCTAGAAATTCGTCTGAACGGTTAGGAAGTAAGTTTAAAACTTCTAGGTGGGAGAGAGTAAGACATCCATTTACTGCGGAACCTAAAACTGGAGGAGGAGTTGATTATATTGACAGAAGCCTAGATATTTCTACAATGGAAAGAATCCCTTGGCAATTTAAGGTAAATAACGGCCAACTAACTCCTAGAAGACTATCTAATGAATGGTTATTACAAAAAACTGGTAGATGGACGTTTGGGGATCCAACCATTAGTTGGTTTACGAGAAAAAACCCGCTATATAATAAATTAGTAGTTCCGTAGAGTTCTGCACCTACAGTAAGTACTCCTTAGATTAAATCTTCCATTCGCCCCGGTTCTGGGCCTAACATAAGATAGTTAAGGATGTGGAATAGGACACCAGGGTATGCTAGAGCACAAGGATACGGAAGGGATTTTGGAGTAGGAGACACAAGAAACAGTAGGGAAATAAGCTTAGGAATAGAATTTGATAAGTAGGGAGGTATTCTTAAGTACTAGGATGGCAATGTTCTTACCCCAACTGGTAGAGCAGGAGTAAGAAAAAAAGACACCTATACGTTTAATACAACTAATAGACTATAGTCCGTTCTTAATAAAATCAAAAAAGGCGAAATTACGGTTGATGACGCTAACGAGTTCCAAAGAAGACATTATACTATGTACTCTCAATGGACTTAGTAGCCAATGCAAGGATAGTCTGTAAGCTTATATTAGACTGATTATAATAATTAGGGATGGAATGATGAAATTATAGCTCCTGGATTTACTAATAACTATGATATCCAGTCTACCAATCCTACTAGTGGAGACTCTATAGTTGGAAATTGGACTATTGATGGAATCTACGACTAGATTACAGATGATAGAAGAGTTATGGCTAGAGATTCTGATTATAAGGACTAGGCATCTAGAGATGCAGATATTAAACTTGCAGAATAGGCTGGATTTGAGTATTATTTAGATCCAGAGACTAGATACTGGATGCTAAAAGAGAAGCCCAGAAAGGATGAAGGGTAGGTTTCTCCACCACGATAGGTGAGTGAGCCAGTTAAAAACGAACCAGTAGCAGAAGAAGAACCCATAGTAGAAAATTCTAAAGCCAACAATAATATTCTACGAACTATCTTAGGCAATCCTACTATTACATATGGACTTCCTAGGGCAGTATATGCCGACAGAATGAATAGAAGAATGACAGACTTGGCTAAAGAATCAGTAACTCCACTACTAAAAGACCCATTCTAGGTACATCGTTATACTAGGAGTGACTTAGATGCAGAAATGTAGGGAGAGAGAAATTACGCAGATCTTAGAAGGTTGGCTAGTAGACCTATTACTTCTGATGGAAGTCTGTAGACTGCTACACAATTACAAGCGGAAGTTTAGGGACAAGAAGCTAGAACAGCCGGAAAAGAAAAGAGTAATCAGACTTAGCGACAATATGATGAATTAGCTTGGCAACAAGAAAAAGAAAATGCTGCTAACCGACATGAAACGGCTATGTTTAATAGAGCATAGTAGTGGGGAGCTGACCAAGATAAGAGTAAATTTGAATAGGCTTACTTATCCAAAAAGTTTAACATTTGGGATACCTTTGGACAATAGTTAGAGTTTGAAGCTAGAAGTAGACAGTAGGAGTCCAAGGCTATAGCTGATCGTTTTGCTTATTCAGATATTCAAAATGCGGTTAACTCAGATCCTAATAGATACGGAGCTGGACTTACGGAAGAAGAGTTAGCCTTACATAAAAGGTTATAGGCAGGAATAGCACCCTCATAGTTGATTTCTGAAAATAATAATAATGTTACTCTACTTTCCTCTATTAGATAGAAACTAAGTCAGGCGTAGCAAGCTCAGTTAAGTTAGTATTATAATATTAATCCTTCTAAATGGGCCGGAGTTAGATCTGCTCAAAAACCCTAGGAAATAATTATTACCAGAGCAGCGAGAAAAGGAGCAAAGTTAGCAAAGAATGGCTCCAAAATAGCTATCGCTGGAATAGAGGCCAAAACTGCAGATGCAGAAAGATTTTAGAGACAAATTAAGGATTGCATCGATAGAAATGAGAAAACTCTAGATAGATTATCCAAAAGTTTATATGGACTTATAAAAGCTTCAATGATAAAATGATACTGAAACTATAGCAAGGGGGGAATGCCCTTCCCCCTCTTGTTTCTTATCAACCAGTGACTGTTACTGGTAGGGCAACTGCTGAACCTACTGCTGAGTCTAATGGAGAGGTTTCAGATTTAACAGATAAAGACTTGTTAGATATGATGGAAAAATTAAATGGATTACCTAGTGATATAGAATTGTTAACTAATTCCTTATAGAATTTCTATATTGATTAGTAGTTTAGCCCCTTTCCTAATACTTCTAATATAGCATCTAAATACATGCAGATACTAAGTTAGCTAAAAGTTGCCAATTTTAATAAAGAATAGTTCGATAAAGCTCTAGAAATAGTAACCAAAAACGGGGGTCTGAATGAATTTGCTATTAATGATAGAGGACAATTATTCTGCATAAATTCCGAAGGAGACTTCAAACTAATGAGTATAGACGAACTAGAGGGGTCTGATTATCAACCTCTTACAAATTCCGAATTATTACAATAGCGTGCATATTCTCCATCTTAGGCATTTAGAAACGACATACTTAAAGTGGTGTCTAATGGTATTGGGATGGAAGCCATTAATAAGTAGATACAAGACGTTATATCTAAACTAGGAAAGTCGGAGTTTGGAACTGAAGGATATACGACTAAATAGGCTAGTTAGGTGTTAGGAGGAATAGAAATACTTAATTCAGCAATTTAGTAGGGAGCCTTAGACAGTGGCCTAACTAACTTGTCAGTGGATGGCCTATATAAGAGTAAGATAATTACTTCTAGTCAAGCTGCGCAGGCAGAGAATGCTCTGAGTTATATTTATCATACTCTTCCAGAAAACGCAAGAACTTTACTAAAATTAAAATCAGGTGGAACCGATGAAGGAGTTAAAGCTCTTTTAACTTAGTTAGTTACTTCTAGTACTTCTAGCAAATTTGACTTTAATCTAGATTTGCAAAAATCATCTACTAGCTCAAAGGATTCTTCAGGTACTAAGGATACAACCCCAGAAATGAGTCTTGCGGAAAACATTCAACGTGGAGGAGGTACTCCTGTAGCTATGCCGTTTAAGTACGGAACTATGGATACAATGATTACTGATGCGCGGATGTATCCAGTTACTAAGAAAAATGGGGAATCAATAGGAGGTAACGTTACATTATAGAAATTTACAGAAGATAGTTAGATTACCGGATTATATGATCTTACTTAGGTTACTTTTGGAGACCAAATAATTCCAACTTCAGGAATTAAGGATATTCTCGTCGAAGACCCAACTATTTACCATGCTTATTTACCTATTGACCAAGATTAGGCTAGCAAAGGTATTATAACACCCGACTTAAAAAGTGTAGCTAGATTAGAAACTGCTAAGGAAAAATTAAAAGAGTTAGGTATAGAGTCAGTAGAGAATGTTAAAACTCCTCAAGAAATCGAGGCTGTTAATCAAGTATATGCAGAGCTTAAATTACCTCCTGTAAAATTAGAGGATGGCAAATTTACTCAATATTATAGACAGTTTGGTATTTTACAAGGTGATGCATTTAGTAATGCTTTCTCTGACCCAGATGCAGTAATTCTTGGGGACTCACCAATGCTGCACAACGTGGAAGAAGAGAATATAGCCCAAGGTATATTCGATTTAATTAAAGGACCTAACTCTAAGGAAAAGTACGATCATAGAGGTGCATTCGATATGCATATATGGGGAAAACCTAACCATCAGAGTATATTTAAAGGGTTAATATTCTTACCATTGAAGACTACTGATAGGAATTACGGAAAAATGGTTGCAGGTAATGACATTACAGAGAAGGAAGCCATAGAAAATCAAATGAAATATCAATAGGAACAGAGATTAAAGAGCACAACAATTGTTAGAGGATAGTTATGATTCCAGAATAGAAAGAAAATGATTGGATTGTTGGAATATTAGGAAATCCATAGTTGTCTACAGCTGATTTAAAGGCAGCAGGATTTTCAGCAGATAATACTTCTCTACTAAATGAGAGTGAGTATTTAAAAAGTCCCAAAATTACTGACAATCCTATATTTAAGAACGAAAACGGGGAATTTGATAAGACCAAATTTCACGACTTTTATGAACGAGCATAGTTGACATACAATATATTATCTAATGATACCTACTTAGATAAAATGCTAAAAGATTAGACTACCTTTAGTTTTGATGATTGGTTAGTTCCTATAGACTAGAGGTAGAAAGCAACAGATATGGTTACATACACAAAAACTCCTAACCCTAATAGAACTAATACTAGCCTCGTAAGATTAGGAGTTACTGATAATCCTAGATGGTCTATAAGTGAATTAGCACAGAGGGAAAAAGTAGCTGCCAATCCAGTAGAAGCAGGAGATGACTACTCAAAAATTATCTGGCACGAAGCCCCTAATGATTCTTGGACTACTGATTTTTTCGATACTAGAGTACTGGCTACTTATGATAATGATGGAGAACATATTGATTTAGTGACTGGGGAAAAAGTATAGCACAAAAAGGGTGACTATAAATTGAATGAGAATGGAACATACTACTATGAAAATCTGGATGGCCGAGACATTTATGGTAAGCAAGTTCTTAATAAGATGAATACTCTAACTAAGGATGGTTCTTGGATAAATAATTATGATTTCTTTGACTCTGATGATTTAAACGAAAAAAGTGTTGGAGGAACTATAATGAAGAATCTAGCTCTGGTAGGAAGTATGTTTATTCCATATGTAGGACCTTGGATAGCGGGAGCTAGCGTTGCTACTTAGCTGGTAGGACTTGCTGGAACTTTAGGTAAAATGCTAACTGGAAGTGATTCTCCCACATTTTCAGCCATGGAAGGCTGGTCAAAATCAGTTAATAGGCAGACTGCCAAATCTTAGTTTGCACAAGAAAATACTTGGTGTTGGGAAAATTTTATCTCTTTAATTGGAGATGTAGTAGGTTAGTTGAAGGAACAGAGATTCCTATTTGAGTTCGCTCCAGCCTTATTTAAGAAAAGCTCTGCTGTCACAGCAGAGGGATTGTCACAAGCTGGTAGAGAGAAGTTTATAGCAGAACAAATAGATAAATACAAAGATATAAATAATCTAAAACTAGCCTAGCTAATAGAGGGAGGGGCTACTCCATAGTAGCTTAGTGCTTTTAACACTGCAGCTAGCCTAAATAAATTTAGAGCAGAAGCAGACTATGACAAATTTGTGTAGGCTTACTAGAAAATAGGGTCAGTGCTGTCCAAAGGATATATGACTGCGGTTACAGTAGCTGATACTTATGGAGAAGCTAAGTCAGAGGGTAAAGCCACTGACTTTGAAGCTACTATGCTAACTTTAGGTTACGCGGCAGCAGAAGCGGCACTATTAAACACTGGAATAGGAGAGTGGATATTGCCTGAGTTAAAAGGAGAAGGATTAAAGAGAAGAAAAATTATAGAGGCATTTGCGAATGCTCCTAAAGAAATTAAGAATAGCGTCCCTGATAGAGCTAATAAGAAATAGTTAGCTAAGTATTGGTTTAAAAAAGGAAAAGAAATAGCTACTGACGTAACGTCTCTTGGAAAGGGCACCCTTGGGTCAGCAGTATCTGGTGGACTAGGAGAAGCTATAGAAGAAACTACCGAGGAACTGTTGGCCGACTTCTCTAAATCTTGCTATAATGCTGTGTAGTACTTGCAAGGGGACGAAGGTCGCATGAGCGCTTGGGATAATATGTTTGACCGATATGCTATGTCTTTCTTAGGAGGAGCCGTAGGTGGAGGTCTAACTGCACTAGGTACAGACTTTAAACTGAATAGATAGGATATTACTCCTGAAGCTGCCCGTTAGCAACTTGTATATGACTTAAGAAATAACAAGAAATAGGATTATATAAAGACTTTAGAAAAGATGGAGATAGCTAATCCATATCTCTCCTTTGAAAGCGATGGAAAATCCTTTAAACCATCTTCTAAAAGCGTCAGAAGTATGGATTAGGATGTCAAGAGAGCGTTTGTTTAGCAATTAGACATTTATGATAATATTATAAAAGCTGAGGGATTAAAAGTATCTGACCAGTCTCTACTAGATACTTAGATATTTAAAGATGTAGCTCTGCAGGGGCTTTAGAATTCGACAGTTTCTTCTTTATTTTTACAGGACTTTAATAGTATAGTATCTAACATATTAAAAACTTAGGAATCTATCCAAAACATTAATAATAAATACAAAGATTCTGATAAAAAACTAACAGACGAAGATAATAAAGAAATTGTTACACTAACTAAGGAATTAAACGATCTTAGGCTAAAAAAAGATAAGTATCTAGATGGTTCTTTAGCTATGGACTACATTTCTAAGGCAATGTTTGACTTGACTCCGGGATTTAGTGAGTACTATAGTAATTCCTTGTTCAAGGATTATGTTAAGCAGTAGTATAAGAAAAATATAAATGATTTATCTAGCGAAGATTTGAAAGAGGCTAGGGCTAAGTTTGATAATTGGAAGCAGACAGACTATAAGAATAGAATATCTGATATTACCCCTATATACTTAAACTGGGCACGAAATTCTGGATTATTTATACAAGAGTATGCTAAAAATTATGACTCTATTAGGAGAAACAGGTCTATTTACGATTTAATTAAGAGTACTCTGAAGAGATAGGATCAATTAAATGCAGGTGCTTACACAGAGGAAAATAAAATAGATTAGGCTGCTGACTTAGATGCTTTTATGGATGCAGTATAGTCAGAATATCAGACTAGTAAAGCTGGGGCTACTTTAATTTTTTCTGGAAATAATGAGACCTTGAAACAATAGCTATTAGAATTATCTTAGAATAAAAAAGGAAACAGTTAGAAGATTTCGGACCTAATTAACCGAGAATTATCATTTAATCTAGATAAATACTTCCAACAGTTTAAGACCTCCTCTATTAATCCAGAAATAAAGCACGAGATACTAAATTCATTATAGGCTCTAAAGGAGTGGTCAGGGAAGCAACAACTGCCCGTCCGTGATATAAATATATCGAATATCTTAGAGGAGTTTGATAACTATGGATATAACGGAATAAACTCTAATACTAAAATCTCTGAATTAAAAGCAAAGGTTTAGGCTATGGACTTATTAGGTATACTAGGAAACGCTGATACACTTATTGCATATGCGGAGAACTAGGGACTATAGAATCCAACTCTACAAGATATAGAAAATATCTAGAAATAGTTTGGAGTAATAGATAGCAATATAGACTTATATACAAGGGAAATAAACAATTCTACTTATACAGATGCTATTTAGTTTGTATAGAATCATATTTAGGCCAATTCCCAAAAGGGAAATTTAAACATATCTGAGCTTATAGAGAAAATTAACTTTATCCTAGATGAAAATAGAGGTGATATAAGTGGTGTTAATTTTGATGAGGTAATAGGTCAGATAGACGATGCAGTAACTTCTATTAATTTTGCCAAAGGGTTAGTTTTGGGAGCACAAACATCTACTGATGGGGCAGACATTGGAAATCTTTTAGGATATAACAAAACTCTTAATGAGATAGCTAAAAAGAACAGAGTCACTGATTGGGAAGCACTTCCAGAAATAACTATGGAGGATGCAGCCATCATTAGTTAGGATTTAGATTTGATAAAAAATAAGCTAATTTAGGCGAAAGCTATATATGCTATAAATTAGGGGAAAAAGCTAAACTTAGTTAACAATACAGCAATTAATAAGAACTTTATCGAGTATAACAGATTATCAGACTTTATAGTTAATATAGGCGATGATTGGAAAGAAAGAGACAGGCTGTAGGATGCTATTAACAATGCATTAACTCTGAAAGAGTTTGCTCCAACCAGAAATCAAAAGGGAATAAGTGCCTAGTAGAGAGATTCAATTGAATTAGAAAGAGTCGCTATATCTGATGCTGTTCATGACTTTTTCCAAGCTAATGAAGATCTAATTAAGCAAGGAAAACTAAAAGACTTATTTAGAAAAGGGTTTGACTTATATAGTTCGACTAATCAGATAATTAGTTAGAATACAGAAGCATTAGAGGATTAGAATTTTGTATATTGGTTGGCTAGTAGAGCTGCTTTAAAGCAATCAGATTTTCTTAAAAAGTTTAAAACTGTAATAGATGGAGAAGTAGCTCCTCTTCCTACCCAAGAAGAATCTATATTTTAGGGACTAGCAGAGGTTCTAAATGGCGATATGACTACCTAGTTTATGGAAGCGTTTAAATAGGCTGCTATAGAAAACTTCTAGGAAAGTAGTGATACTATTAAGGAGGACATTCTGAGAAATAAACTTGGGGTAAATACTGCTGAAGAGATAAGAAAATTTATCAATGATAACTAGATAGTAAATGAAGACATTATTCCCAAATTCGAGAATATATATCTAATAGAGGGCATCCCAGGAGCAGGTAAAAGTTAGGCAGTTAACTATTATATAACTAAAATGCTTCCAAAAGAACTATTGGAAAATAGCTGGTTTGTTCATAATAGTTAGAAGGCTGCCGATGAATAGGTCAAAAAACTTGGACTTAAGAAAGCATTCTCGAAAAATCCCTTTATGACTACAATTTACTCTAACTATAATACTAGTAGGGATACTAATAAATACGGATATAGATTATATGATAAGGAAGATTGGATTAAGGACTCTACTGGTAAGATTGTATATAAACATCAATCAGATGACATTGCTCCAGAAAATGTTCCATCTTTGATTATTATTGATGAAATATCCCACTACGATGAAGCTGATTTATCTCTGATAAACGACTTTGCTAAAAAATATGGAATAACTGTTTTAACTGCTGGAGATTTTGACCAAAGTTCAAGCAAGGCTATGGTAGAGAGGTATGAAAATACTGAATTACAACTGAGTCCAAAAAGGTCTTTCTTCAAACACGCGCCAAAGCTGGGAGTTAGTATGAGAACCTCTAATTCTCAATTAGACAAAACTTTAGCATCCTTTAGAACTACAGATAAAAACGATGTTGTACAGACATACTACTACGAGTAGCCCGGAAATTTTACAGGAGCTAAAGTAGTTTTTGATAAAGATGAGGCTAAGACTACTATTGACAATATTATGTCCTAGGTATCTGATAAAGATAAGGTAGGACTTATTTATTATGATATGGAGTCTCCTTTATATCAGTATATGAATGAAAAGTATAATGGAAGATTCGAAGCATTTAGAGGTACAGCAGCATAGGGGTTAGAAGGCAGGTTTTATATAGCTGATTTTACTGGAAGTGATGAGCTTAGCAGAAAGAAAGATTTATATACAGCTATAAGTAGGGCAGAGTAGGGAGCCTTAGTTTATGGTTCTGAACTTACTAAAATCAAATCTAACAGAGAAAACGTTGTTACTATGTCTTCATTTTCGAAAGCTGGTATTGCAAGATTTTCTGAAAATAGAAAAAAATTCCTGGAACAAAATTATCCTGAAAGTGTTAATCTAGTTAAAATTGATAGATAGGGCATTAAGACTGTAATAACAACTCCTCCTCCTACTAAAGTACCTCCACTAATAGCTACTCAGGATGAGTTAACTCTTCCTACTAATTATGGAGAAAAAACTGTAGAAGCGTTAAACGAAAAGTAGTCAGAATAGCCTATTCCAGAACTAGGAGAAGATTTTGTATATCTACTACATTCCCACAATACATTTGAGTTAGGAATGAAGGAAAAGGACGGAAAATTAGTATTTGAAGATGAAATTTCTAGATATAGATACAGAATTGATAGTGCTATAGGACTAGCTAAAATATTTGAACTAGACTGGAAAAATCCGGTAAAGGACGCAGAGTTCTACAAAAATATTATAAAAGAAGTTAGAGGTTATTTATTTACTAGTACTAGTAAGCCAGACCTAATATTAGCACTAAGCTCTGTTTTTAATCCAGATGAGAGTAATCCTAACTTGGAAGTAACTAATGTTGAATTTGGGTTAATGTCGGCCCCAAATATTAGTGCTAGAAATTCTGACTAGAAATGGGGCTACGGATAGGATGCAAAACAATTTGGCATTTTTGACAAAAGCAATGATGAGAGAACTATAGGCAATGCTAACCCATCTGAAGAATCACAACACATAAATAGGAAAGCTATTAATGCTATTATTACACTAGCAAACGGTAAACGAGTTGCGATTCCGTTGTTTACTTTGGGCAATTTAGAAACCTATACTAGAAATCCTACTTCAGAAATAGGAATCAAGCTAAAAGCATTATTTGAATAGAATCCAGATCCATATAACTTTCATAAAGCTATTCTATAGGATGAAGAGCTTTCCAAAATACCAGAAGTAGCCAATTTAGCTACCCTCTTTTTATTTACAAATGGTGGATATTTTAAGATAGATAACGAATCGTGGATTCCTTCCAAAGGATTAAAAAATTGGGGTATTTAGGTAAATCAGAATGCTATATCTGGAACTAAGTTTGAATTTAATGGAATTACTTCCACTATATCTGAAGCTTAGGACTATTCTGGATTTATATTCTCTAAGGGAGTATATACTTCCATGTAGGATTTAAGTGATGCTAATGGAAATCCTATTAAATTTGCAAATAAAGGCCATGCATTTATACTAGTCACCTAGAATCCGCTTTTAAGTAGTGATTAGTTAATGCGGGAGCAGTATGAACGATAGTTAATAAATCCTAATGAGAATAAAGAGGTCACTCTTGTTTACGTGGTTCCTCCTAAAGTACCTGTTGAGGATTACCTAATAAACTTAAGAAACCTAATAAAGGAAACTGATTCAGATAAAAGAAAAACTATTAAAAAACTTGGAAGTCGTTTAACTTCTTATTAGATTTGGGATAAGCTTCTCCCAGAGCTAAAAAGTAACAACCCATTATTTAATAACTTAGAAGACGAACTAAAAACAAAAATAATAGAAACAGTTGAAAGACTTTAGTAGCTAGAAAAATCCTCTCCAGAGCTATTAGTTAATGAGGTATCTACAGAAGAAACCTGGAAAGGGACAGGTAAACCTACATAGAGTATTCAGTAGCATCTGAATTATGCATTGTTGAAATGCTATATTGATGCTCATATTAGTAATGTCCTACTAGATAAAGTAAATGAACTTGCTAATATTTTGCGAGAAAGAGGAATGGGAGAGTTTTATTACTCTACTAAGTTTAAGGAAAAGATACCTCCAAAAGATTAGGTAATGGTTTAGTTAGAATCTGACAATTATACTATTAACGGTCTTCCATTTACTATAAATGCTAAACTTGATTCTAGCTTATTTAGCTAGAATAAGGATTTCAATACTATAATAGAATCTTTTGTAAATAAAATAATTCCCGCGAACGATAAAATTCCTAGAGACTATTCAAGTGATACCTTCGGGTTTATAAATCCCAATAGTTCTCAACCGAAGAGAGATACGTTTAGTATAGAACCTAATTGGTATAATATAAATCAAATAACTATTTCTGGAGAAGGCATCTCCGTAGATGGTAGAATTAAAAATTTTACTCCTGAGTATGTTGATAAACTAAAATCCGCATTACTAATTAATGGTAAGATACCTACCTCAAAAGAAATTTTTGAATTATATCGACCTTACCATTTTGACTAGATAAATCGAACAAATGCTGATTTAATGTATAATAATATTATAGCTTATTTATCTGGAGATGCTGTACTCCCTGACGGTTATAACATTTATAACATGATATAGGGAGATGTAAATCGTACAATGAATGAGTTTAACGCCAGAGATAGTAAGTCTAAGTATTTCTTCAATACTGCTAGTGATAGAGTATTTAAGGTAGAGTTTTCTGAGGATTAGATTGATAAGGCAGGACTAGAGAAATTTATATTAGATACATCCATTAGAACAGATGAATACAATCTAGGAAATAGTTTAACTCTAAGAATTAATAGGGAGAATCAGACAGCCGAATTAATAAAAGAAGCGTCGTAGGGACAAGATTCTTCTATGTATGACGAGATGTTCTTAGAGGATGGTTCTCCGATATATAACCTGTTTAGTAACATTGGTTATATGTCAGAATTTCTAGACTACTAGGGAGCATATGGCTGGAATACAGTTTCAGAAATGTAGGGTTCAGAGGTAGTTGACGAACTAACTAACATATTCAAGGCTATGCCAGATAATGATACAAATAAAGAAGAATTAAAATAGTTATTGAATTATTTAGCTCAAGATAATGAATATTGTACAAATATATTTAGAAACATATGATTTGTGACTATAAACAAAAGTTTAAAACTGATTTTGGTAAACTTATTAAAAGTCTAGAGAATTAGAGTGCAGAGCAGATACGCTCTGCAGCTCTAGATTATCTAAAAGCAGCGAAACAAAATGCACAAGATGCTGGGTATTCCAGTATTAATGATTTCCTATCCGACTGGGCAAAGTTCGTAGATTGGAGATTGGCTAAATCAGGAATAGAACCAATAGGTTCTACTACTATCCAGAAAATACTCTTAGGTGAAAATGAAGACATTTCAGAATAGGTAGTTACTACAGCTAGTATTGATATAGATTACTCTAAAAACTAGGTAAATAGTGACTTTCTGAATTAGATATATAATGGAGCTGACGAAGTTAAAAATAGTGCACTAAGGTAGATTAACTTTAACCTATGTAACTCTATGATATTTAATCGAGACAATGGGACTATAATTAGAGGAGATAGAGAGTTAAATAAAAATCTTAGAGAATACTAGTAGACATTGTTCGATATAGTATATAATTTCCTTTAGAAGAAGGGAAGAACTCTTCCTGGAAGGACTCTTATGTACGAAGATGGAAAGTATACTAGAGCCTTTGAGTACTTAGCCCCTCTCGCAGAGGATGTATTCAATAAATTTGATAGAAAGAGGTTAATAACTGAGTTTAGCTATTAGACAGACTCTCTCAAAGCTTTTAACGCATATTAGACTCTGGCACACTTTGACGAGTTTTTACTACATATTTTTGGAGATACAATAAAGATTAAAGATAGAGATACTAAATTCACAGATTCTGACAAATATACCTTATCTTCTAAAGCTACAGCTATGTTCTGGGCTAATAATGAGGAAGACGATATAGATTTATCAAAGTCAATCAACAATTTGTCTAGAATACTAGTTAATTCTACTAGGCTTTATGACTATAATTCCGGCACTCTTATTCCAGATACTTATTTGAATTTTGGATAGTTTACTGTATTAGTTAGTAAATTAAAGGATTTATCTTCTAACAGGCCCTTAACTAGGGGAATTCTTCTTAATGAGGTCAAAGCTAGAAAAAGAACTATTCCTTTAGACTCTATTAGTAGCGAATCTGCTGATTTTATTAAATCCCTAGGAACAAGCGCTACTTTAGCTACATTAATTAATAAAACGAGGTTATATCCCAGAGAAGCTTTTACTGCTATATTCGAATTACTAACTAGTTAGGACTTGAAAAATATTTTTAAGCCAATAGCTAATCAATTTACTTTAGAAGAAAGAAACGTACTTATGTCTTTGGGAAAAGAACTATTCAATAATTAGGGAAATTCTTTAAGAAGAGTGTAGGACTTAGAAGGATATTTCGATTGTGATTATTTCTCTACCTTATTATAGACATCTGATACTACATGTATTGTTAAAAATAGTCAATACTCTATAGATGCTGTAAGTGGTAAGATGGTATTAAAATCTTTATTAAGCTCTAATATTAATTAGATATAGAGAAGACTTAACGATACCTTAAATACTATGAATACTCCGGAAGGAGAAGTGCCGTATAGTCCTTCCTATGATAAGTCAGGATTTAATTTCACATGGAAAGGTAAGAATGTAAATATTGATAATGTAGGTAGAGTAACTATAGATAAGATTCCAATAGAAAATGCAACCATAGAATAGCCAGTAGAGTTTTTAGACTCAGTATTATTCTAGAATTTTACTAATAATCCAAAGTATTTAGATAATTTTGTGTTTATTACTGGTCTGTCTAGATAGTAGGCAATAGCCTAGTTATTTAGATTTGGGGCAGAATTATTACATGGTCAATTTGTGTTGAAGAAAATAAATGATGCATTATCTCAACCTAGGAGAGTTGATGAAGAAAAGTTGACTAAATTAGAAAGAATTTAGCAAATTGCGAAGAAATATTATCCAGTTGACTACTATGGAGAGCCTAAGGTGAGTCAAGCCTACTCTACTATCGATATTGTTCCCAGCAAACAGTTAACTACTCTGGAATAGCTTGCTGAGGCTAGAGCAGTAACAGATGGTGCTACTTCAGCTACTTCAGTGAAGGATTCTACTGGAAGAACATTGGCAACTAATTCTCCCAGTAGACTTTTATCTACCTATGAAATGTAGATGGAAAGTATCAGAGATAACCCCAGTTGTCCAGCGCATAATTTCTCTATTGTACAGGACCCATATACTTTCGTCAATATCTATACTGTTAGAGAACTAAAAACGTAGGATGGAGAATATAAATTGTTCAACTAGCTAAGTTCTAGGGAATTTTTGGAATCAGCTATTACATATGACCTAATTTAGCCCTTAATAGGATTAGAAACAGGGAAAAATAATCTTTCTAGTAAAGGAATCCTACCTATAATTCCTTCAGTAAATTCCGATAAATCCACAGTAAGTAAATTATTAGTTAACTTAGACCATGAGGTTAAAAAGATGGGATATTCGAGTATAGAAGAATTTATTTCGTCTACTAACAATGAACCTTTACTATAGTATATAAATAAAGAACTTGGAGACTATTATAGTAAACTGATAACTAAGTTAAATAATGACTTTAAATTGTTTACTAACAGTCCTACATATAATAGAGTATTTGGAGATTTCGTGTTAGAATATACCCCTGAATCCTTGTAGTAGTTTAAAGATAAGGCTAGAAGTGAGGAGACATTTACAAGTTATAGAAAATTAATTGATACCATAAGTAGAGAATCTGGAGTTAAAATAAACGAGGAATTACACTTTGTGTTTGCTAAGGGAGGAGAGTTATTTTTTAATAACTCTATTATTGCTCTCGCTAGGCGCTATAAAAATACAAACAGACTTGGATTCTTCCTCCAATATAAGAATACTGAATTATTAACTTCTTTAATAAATAGTAAAGTAGTTATAGATTTAGATACTAAAACTTAGAATTGGTTCAAAAAGAACGAATTGGGGCAGTGGATTAGTGATTCCGGAACTCTAATATTTGCCAAGTATAAAGACGAATAGGGAAATATTCATGATATTATTAGTGAGGCAGATTTTATTTAGCTAGGAATTAATAAGTTTGACCCGCACTCTTTAGTTGAAACTGTAGTACTAAATCCTTTGCTATCTAAATATAATGCACTCAATTATCTATATAGTTAGGAATTTCTGTTATCTACTGTAGGAAGTCATGTTAATCATCCTAATAAGAAAGCGAATCAAATAGACTTCAACAACTTTGAAGCTATTATGAACGACGAAGCCAATAGATATTAGGCATAGCATAAACGTAACGTATCCATGACTGCAGCTATGCATGAATATTTACTAGGGCAGCTCACTGGTGTCCCTACTAATGCTAGAATAGCAGTTACATAGGATATTAACGATTATGTTTGTAATATTCAAGGTGATAATACAGCAGTAAAACCTTTTGATGGTTCTACCTTTGTAAATCCATTTATGGTAGTATTGGAGAATAACTCTTTAAATGGGGAGCGTTCTGGAATACACAAAAAGCCTTTTATACATTTTTATGATGAAACTACTGGAACTGGTGGAATTATCAAAACGGCAGGCTTCGGATTAACTAATAGTTGGCTTAAGAACTCTCCATTTAATGAAAGAATGATGAAGAAAATGACAGATATTGTTTGGTCTGATTAGAATGGAGAACCTATTTACATAGACATAACAAGGAGATATTAGGGCTAGTAGGGAGAACCTGATATTGACTATGGAAATATTTATTATACTTCACCTATCAAGAATCCAAATACTGGAAAATGGGAACGTTAGTATAATTGTATAACTAAAATAGAATACTTAGGCAATGGTTCATATAATTTATATGAAACAATTGCTGCAAAGAACGGAAAACTGTTAGGAGTCCCCTAGCTAAGAAGAGTAGATGGCATAGATACTAATTACAAAGTATGGAAGTATATTTTCCAAGGAATAAACAGCGTAAGTCTGAATGAAAATGGATAGCTTGCTGGATACAAAAACTTCGGAGAATAGTCTATATATAATACTGTTAAAGCTATTAATAGTTGTGGATTTTTGTTAAAAGGGAATAAGCCCCTAGATTAGAATAATTTTTATTAGCCCATGAAGCACTCTGATATTCACTATCTTGTGACTGAGGGGGCTATTAAATAGGGGGCTGCCAACTATAATACCAAAAGTATATACTATGACAGTATTCCATTTAATAGCTATTCTATATAGCTAGCATAGGCAGGAATCCAGTTAGACAAAGAACATCATGCTGATGACTCTGAAATATCAATGATGACACAGGTGGTAAGTGCCTGCGCAGCATTAGGATATACTTGGGATGAATCAAACAAAATGTATCAAGCTCTATATTCTTTAACTAAATAGGGGATAGAACCCTTAGTAGACTCTCTTAGAAAGGAGTTAGACCCTTCTGGAAGTAATACCGAATTTTCAAAGACTTTAGCTAATCTTTTAGTTAAGTAGCTTGCTAACGGTAATAAAGCAAAAGACGGAATTATTATGGATGTAGTAGCAAACCTTATAGATAAGTATAAAAGAGGAGAAGAAATAACTGATGATGATATTAGGAAAAACCCTATCCCGGTAAGCGATCCTGTATTGTATAATAAAATAGGATCTATGCTCTCTTCAATACTTACTAAATCTGCTATTAAATTAAAGTTTAAGGGAATTTTGTCTGTGCTAGTACCGTCTCACGAGACTATAAAACTATACGGAGGAAAGCTAAAATCAGAATTCGTAAATTTTGAGGAAGAAATAAAAGAGTTATAGGCTTAGTAGCCAGTTATTGGAATTTAGGATGTTTAGATGAATAGAACCTATTTTGTAGTTGATGCTGAAGGAAATACTATAGACAAGGTTCATGTACAAGGCCCAGTTACTGGTAAGGATGTATATGGAGATCCCTCTTTAAAGTATATTGGATATTACGATTTAAAGAGTTTATATCCTAATAATTTATTTATAGAAGATATAATTGATGGAAGAAATCTGGGGTCATATTTCTTTACTTTCATTGGAAGTGATGGAATAAAGTATAATATGTATGATTTGGCAGATTCTTATAATATATATATACAGTAGGAAGGAGCCTCTAGAAAAACACTTCAGGAAGCTCTGAAAAATGTAAAAGAGGGAGGGATAGTAAAAGTATTTACTGGAAATGAATATAAAGATGTAGTCATTAACAATTTGCAAGTATAGCCTTATGAAGTTATAATGCCCAAAACAATGGCTTCACAGTTAGGACTTACTCCAGAAGATTCTGTAGATTCTCTACTAAGAGACCAGAACATATTCAAAAAGAAATTGATTAAAAATCTAGCTATTGGAATTACAGATGAGAGAGCCTATACTGTAGCTCTAAAGAGGTTAAACGGACAACACTTTTATATATTAAGTAAGTAGTAGTTTAATAAACTCCATCCAGAATTAAAGAAGATTTAGACTTATCCACCAGAAGTGGATGCAATTTCAGGAAAGATATACTAGACCGATATTAATGGAGAAAGACAATACGAATTATCCTCATTAGAGGATGATACATATACTATTGATGGATAGTAGGTTATTGTAACCGATAACGTAGGCTTCTATTTAGATGCCTTTAACTATAACATTCCTTAGGTATCTAGTAAAGTTGATTCAGTATAGTTAGGTAAGATACTTCGACACAAATCTAAAAATAAATCTTTTAGAAGTTGGATTAATACTGTTGGTAAGGATATTACTATAGCTAGGCATAGAAATCAGTAGCTAAGCAATATAGAGATAAATCAAGAAGGAAATTTCGAAAGTAATGGGCAATTAGTAGAAGCCTAGACTTTAAACATTATAAACTACTTAGGAAATGAATTATATACTTCTTTCAAAAAGTCTTTAGATATAATAGCTGCACGTATTCCGGCGCAATCAATGTAGTCGTTTATGCCTATGAAAGTCGTAGGATACGAAGATTTTGATATAAATACAGCATATGTATCTACTCACCAAATATGGTTATAGGGTTCTGACTACGATATTGATACGGTGTCTCTATTAACTTTTGAACTATTAAAAAATGGAAAATTTGCAGGATGGTCACCTTACTTTGACCTTTCTTCTGAAGAGTCTTTAAGAATATCAACTGGGCTAAACTACCCAACTGGAGAAAAGATTAAGAGAATAAATATCAGAGAAGCAGTTGAACATGAGGAAGGAGTAGGAGACGGAGATAAATTTGCATCTTATATCGTTAACTTATTTTCTTCATATGATTTTAAGATGGTTAATAATATGCCAACTCTATTTGAAAGAGATGATACCTTATAGAATAGGGTAGAATTAATTAATCGGCTATCTAAAGATGGGTTATTGAAGTTTTCGGACTTGTCCGATTTAGGCAAATAGAAGGCTGCAGATATATTCAATAAGGAATTTAGTCAGAAGTTTACTCCAGAGCAGTTAGAGTTTTTATTTGAAGAGCTTGCTGTCATGGTTAATGACCATAATTTATATTCCGACAATTAGGAAGAGTATACTAAGAACTATGTAGTATAGCAAATGATTGATATTATTGCCAATCCAGTGAATTAGATGTAGGCTACTATGTCTGTAGACTAGACTACCGATAGACCCAAAAAGATGGCAGAGAAATCGGAGGCTGGTAAAGCTTTGAAGTATGCGACTCCAGGAAACGTTGCTAATATAATGTAGGCAATAGAAGATAACTATACTGGTAAAGAGGTTATTGGTATTTCTGCAGTTGGATTAAAATCCTTCTTTGCTATTACGTAGTACGCCAACACTCTCTTAAAACAAGGGAATCTTAAACCTCTATTCAACAAATCTATTGTATTTAACGGAAAGGAGTATTACACTATAGCTAATGCTAATCCTGATTTAGCTCCGTAGACTTTAGAGAATTTAGAATTATTGTAGAGAATAGCAAATGCAGATGATGCAGCCCTTGAGATATCTGCATTGTTATCATTAGCTACAGACAACGCTAAGGAACTATGCTTGGCCAAATTAAATGCTAACTCTAAGATGGCAGATATGTATATTTACGGTCTAGCTATGGGTATTCCCTACGAAGAATTAGGTAGAGTGCTTATGTCCCCGGTAGGAGATGCTGTAGCATCCATGTTGAAGGGAAGTATTATTAGTGATAAGCTTTAGCTAAACTCTATTGATGATGTTATCAAATTTATGGGTAATCCTATTAGCTCAATACTTGGCTCTTTCAGTACCGAATATCTAGTAGATAACACCGGAAAAAAGACTGGAGTAAATATTTCTACAGCTATTAGAAAAAGTACCAAGGGAGTAGAAAAATGGTTGAACGACCTAATGAAGTCCTTGTATGGAGAATTAGACGATTTTGGCAACTATACTTAGAAGAAAACTATCAATGAAGTTATTAACGAATTAAACAGTTTTAGGAATAGAGTTATAACTAATTATAGTAATACTGTAAGGACAGACCTTGTCCAAAACAAGTAGTTAGCAAATAAAGTTATAGACTAGATTATTGACGGTCTTATAGTTTATGACAAGGTATGGAAGAACGGACCTCAATTGTTTGAAAACCTTGTTACCTTACATAAGGGAGCAGCGGAGTTTAACAAAATAGGTTAGTTACTAGGAGTTAATTAGGGAGTAAAAAATAAAGAAGAAGATTATCTAAATTATGTAAGGAATATAGAAAATATTGTTCCTAGCAAACTAGACTTCATTTAGTTTATGACTAACCAAGAATATAGGTAGGCTAAAATTGATGAGTATGAAAAGATTAAAGTTAGTTTCAATCCTTTAGCTATCATAAATACAGTTCCACACTATTGGGGATATTCTTTAGCAGCATTTGAGAAGCATGAAGCGTATATGAAAAGTTCTATTAAATACAGGACTATTCATGATTATATAAACGTTGGATATTAGTATGGCACTGATACTAAGGGTACTATTCAAGGAATTTCCAATTTATGTAATGATAAATTAGTTAATAACTACTTAAGTTCTTTAGAGTTTGTATTGCCAGCTGGGTCTACTTTAATATACTTGCAGGATAAAGATACGCTAATAAAAACTTAGACCTCTAAGGATTTGCCTATCAGATTAGGAACTATTGGAGGCAATGCTACCTTCAAAAATTGGGTAGAAAAGTAGGTAATACCAGACTTGAAAGCTGGATATAATTCTAGTAGCAGAGATCGTATTAATATAGCCCTTAAAAATAATGAGTTCATAAACTCATTAAGACCAAATATATATTCTAAAAATGCTAGTAGAAATAATTCAGTATCATATACTACTACTATTAATATGTCTCCAATTTCTGAAGAGGATAGGCTGACATTAGGAAGGCTTAGATAGAGCTTTGACTCTATCAATTCTAGTTACAATGGAATACCTATCAAAGATATTCTATACTGGTACAACCTTATTTCTTACGGAGGTAAGTCTGGATAGAGTACTCTAACTAGTATTTTTGATAACTATGTAAATTCTGCTGAACCTTCTAAGTTTAGAGAAGAGACTTCTAAACTAGATACTAGTGGAGATAGTTTCTAGTTATCTAACGAAGAGTTAGCTACCTGGCTAACTCCTATAACTAGTAGTAGAAGAGGAAGATTTAGAAGAAGAAGAAATAAGGAGGAGCTAAGAACTGACTTGATTTAGATTCTGAGAGACGAGGACGGGGTATTTACTGGAGAATAGATATATAATAATTAGGATAATATTGACTATAATGTTATATTAAGTATTCCGACTTAGGGAGACTTAATAGAATTACCATTTAATGATGGATCTATAATAGTTAATACTGTTACTAGAACCATTATGGATATAAAAACAGATAAGTTATAGGGAGAATAGCTAACGAAAGTAAAAAAGTTTTTAGCATCTCACTCTAACTTGTATATAGACTACGATCCTAATATTAGAAACTATAAAATAAATATAGATATATTAAACAAATATATAGACAATCAAATAAACTGTAAATGAGTATATGTATAAACAAAAATTCTGTAGAGTTCAGGGCGCTAGAGTAGCGTTCTGGGCTTCCAGAATCCTATTTAGCGGCTATATGTGCAGACTTCTAGGAAAGACTTGGCAGATTTCCCCACCTTGATGAAATTAAGGGAGTAGATTCTTCAAATTATTTGACAGAAGAGCTAAATATTAAACGTGGGATTACGAAGGAATAGTAGATTTATAGGCTTACTGGGAAAAATGATTTACAATCTTCATAGGTATGGATAAATGATAACTTTAGAGACCTAGAAGTGGAGTTTTCTCCATTCTTTGGCGATATTAAGGTATATATTACTCATAGACCTATTACTCAAGAAATCTCTACTCCTGTAAGTCATTCTAAAATAAGCGATACGCTAGTTGTAGAGGAGATTGTAAGTAAATTGCGGGACGTATATGGACTACCAGTAGAATCTGTTATAACAGAGGATTTAAATGAATATAAAGAATCTCCAATTTTTTCGGAAGGTGGGATAACTTATGTAAATGCAGATGCTGTTACCCTAGATACCCCAGTAATAGAGCTAATTCCTCTGTTAATTACTTCACTCCACGGTACAGAACTTTACGATAAGCTAATTAAAGATAACGAAAAAGAATTTTCTAAAGAATTAAGAAATAGAATAATAGATAAAAGCGAAAAATTATAGTTTCTTCCAACCAACGTATAGTATGAGTTAATGTATAATATGAAGCGTGTATTAGACTCTATTCTAATGGGGGAATCTAGTATTAGAGATATTAATGACGATATATTATTCAACAGTACTTTGAGGTCACTTGCTAGAATAGTTAACTCTAAAATCGATGTTTCTAATTCTAATATACTAAGTCTGGATTTGGAAGAAAAGCACAAATAGTTAATGGAAGAAGGGAAGGTAACTGAATACTGTCATGTCTGAATGTATATATAAATTTAAAGACCACGAATTTAGTAGTAAAAAGGAGTATGAAAACTTTCTACTACAAAAAGGAGACGAACTATACGAAATCTACGGGGATTTGGTATTTAATGCTTTAGATAACGTAATAACTTAGGAAGCTTTAAAGAAAGTTAAAGCAGAGGCTCAAAAGCATGTTAAAGCTTATGCTGAGGCTAAGAAATTATACTAGGATGGAGAAGATAATCTAGAATTTAAACGCCCTTATATTGGTGTAACGGAATTTCTCGCGGATCTTACTAATTCTAAAGACTAGCTTTTAATGCCTTCTTTTAGAGAATTTGAATATTGGAGAAGACGTATTAAGGACTGGAAAGATCCCACTAAAGGATTTAATAATGACGAAATAGAACTATTCGGGAAGAATGTAACCGTTACCGATAATGTTAGCGAAGACTAGCTGAAGGAGTATTTAGATAACTTTGATAATAATTCAGAAACTACCAGTTAGACTTTAGGATTAATCAAACAAATGAAGGATAAGTGGAAAGCACAGGGCGAATTAGGTACAGAGATCCATAGTATCTTAGAAATGCTTTTCAGAACTACAAAGGCTGGATTACTTATCACCCAGAGTGACAAAGCCATTAAGAGCTATATAAATTTACAGTATAAAGACAAAAAATTAAAGCAGGATACTATAAATAGTATAATTAAGTATGGAAAAAAGTTACACGAAGATTTAATTAATACATATGGACAGAATCTAACTTTCTTTCCTGAGTTTAAAGTAGTTACCAAGTTGGGATATGAGATCGAAGGGAAAGGAGATACCATCTTAGGAAAGATAGACCTATTGGTAGTTGATGGGGATGGGTATGCTCATGTTATTGACTATAAGACTTCCCCTAAAGATTCTTTTGATTCTGCGAAACAGAGAGCTTTTTGGTATCAGATGGGATTATATCATAGAATGATTGAGAATGCCGGAATTAGAGTTAACAGTCCATCACCTAAAGTTATTGTTGCTCCTATAAAAATGCATAATTTCAGGTAGGAGGGAGACACTTGGGTATTTGATACTATTTCAGCTAGGTTAGGAGAGTCTACTTTGGAAGATATAACTACTAGAGCAACATTAAATGAGGTTGCTGCTAATATTGATGAGTTTATTCCTCCTACCCCAGTTATTGATTTAACTCCCAAGGAAATTGTAACTAATGTTTCGTAGGTAATGGAGTATTCGTTTCCTAGTATAAATATGAGTAAGACTTGGGGAGACGAAGAAATAAAATCTATGATGGAAGGAAATATTGAGTAGGACCCAGAGTCTAAGAAATGGGTATTTAAAACTGAAAACTCTAAGATTCCATATACTGCTAACACTTAGGAAGAACTTTTTGAAAAAGTTAAAAAGTTCTATTAGGAAACTCTCCCAAAAAAACGCAGAGATATGGTAGCCTCTGTGGAAATGGCCTTGAAGAAAGGCATAAAAGAAAATACTAGTCTAGTTCCTTTACCAAAATAGGGAAGTATTAATGTTAAACAAGGAGCTTCCGCAGAATGGTTCTAGAATCTAATGGGTAAGTACTGTAGGAACTATTATGAAATTATCGAAAATGAAGCAATAAAGGCTTATGGGGTTATTCTACTAAGAAACAAGCTCAACGGGTAGATTGATATATTGAAAATTACTACTGACAATCTAGATTATTCTCATAAGTTTAATAAATCTAGTAGAAGATAGTTATTAACTGGGGCATTTGAAGTAGATAGTGTATAGGCTAGGAAACCTGGTTCATTGGCTATGAAAGCTACCAATGGAAACATACACTTGATGGAGACAATGGCAATCCTAAACTGTTTGCCTGAAATAACCTCTAAAGAAGGAATTATTGGAAATATACTTGTAGCTAATCCCCATTCTCTACAGGGTACAGCGGCATCAAACGAGGAATTAGTCTACAATTTCGGAGAGTTAGTATCCCACATTGATGGATTCTAGAATAATATTAAGAACATTAAATTTGCGAATAAAGTAGAATTGGCTAAAAATAAGCTTAGAGAAGTATTAGAACTTGGTGCTAGCACACACTGGGAAGAGGATAAGTATAAGTTTGTAGGAAAGTATAAGGATTTATATACATAGTTGGATGAAGCAGTCTCTACTAATGACAGAAGAGATATTCTTAGAAAATTGGAGGCAATTAGGAAAAAATTAGAAGAGCCTAATGGAGGTTTAAGAACTGAGTAGATAACATCGTTAGACACTTATAGTGAGGAGGGAAATGAGTAGAGAACTTTATATAATCATATAATGTTAGCTATTGCTGAAATATAGGGAGTGCAGTTTAGACAGCAGACTAAAGACAACGAGAAGTATCTTGAGAGCATGAATATATTTAATAACGGGGTTAAATCTCTGATGTTAGATAATCCAGGAAATCTAGATAATGCTACTCTAAATAAATTAACCTCTCTTATTACTGAAGCTTATTAGAACACTCGTGAGGATATGATGAGGGAGACTCCAATTATTAGAGAGCTAGTAGAGGAACTAAAGAAAAGCAAAGGGTTTGGAAAGCTATCAGAAATGACTGTTGGCAATTAGGCAAGCTTGTATAGAAATATGATAGAGTATAAAGATGGCGATATTCTATTTAAGAATCCCTGGAGCAACAAATTCTCTGGTACTGAACAGGAAAAGAAATTTCTTAAATATGCTCTTACTAAGATAAATTAGGATAGGTTTGGAACTGATGAATTGGATGAAATGATAACTACAGAAGATGTTAGATTCTTTAGAGTTCCATTGGCTGTAGGAAGTTTATCCTCACAAGCTTCTTAGTTAGGAAGTATTGCTGAAGCATTCAAGAAGAGATTAGTTAGTAGATTGAGTCCAAAAAGATGGTGGGAAGAAACACAGAAATAGTTTCTAGGAGTATTCTCAGATGTCTAGAATCCCTCTTCTGAAGGAGAATTATTTCAGATGAATAATATGTTTGATGCTGGAAAGAATACAGAGTAGAGACTAGAGAAGATTGCAGAGAAGGGATATGATTATTTTGAGAATAATCTAGAAACTTTGTTATTAAAGCATATATTTGCTTACTCTACTAAGAAAAACGTTGATTTAATTATGCCAATGGCTAAAGCATCAATGATCCATGTAATCACTTAGGGATAGTTAACTAATAAAAAGTTTACTAATACTGCCAATTATATCACAGATTATATAAAATCTCATATTAAAAACGAATCTTTAATTCCTGAAAATTAGTAGAATTTTAATGCTATTGTTAGCAGAATTAAAAATGCGGCATCATTCTTGGTGCTGGGATTTTCTCCTATTTAGTATGGCTACTAGATGATATAGGCTCTTTGGACCGATATAAGGCTAATGTATTAGGGAAGAGGAGATGAAAACACTCCTTTCACCTTTGAGAATTTTGCATTTGCTTTTAAAGAAGTTTATAGAGAACTATTTACTCTTGGAGGAAAGCCTACTAAATGTAGCCTATTAAATGATATGTTTGCTATTAACGATAGAGATATGAATACTTATGCAGAACAGACTAAATCAGATAGGTATGGAATATTCAATATGTCTAATATTGCTTTTCACTGCACCAGCAGACCAGATTATTACAGTAGAATGTCTATATTTGTCACTTAGTTAAAATAGGATGGCAGTTATGATGCCTATGAAAAAGTTGGAAACAAACTAGTATATGATTGGAAAAAGGATAAACGCTTTGAAGCATATGCTAATGGAAGGACTGATGACCCCAAATATAACGAACAAAAAGGGTTATATTACGCTATAGCTGAGTAGTTAGAAATAGAACATGCTAAAAATGCTGATGGTAGTTTATTCTAGATCGGACAACCTTTACCTAAATCTCATACAAGCCAGCAGATTGAGAGTTTCAAATCGTTAGCTGATGATATTTATGGTTACTATGCCCACGAAAAAAAGGCAATGGTTCATTCCTATACTCTCGGAGCCTTGTGGATGCAAATGAGAACTTTCTGGTCTGGTAAGAAAAACCAGTATTTGGGAGGATAGGGTATCAAATTAAAAGGACACTATGCTCAGTAGAAGGATGCTAATGGTAATTTGTTATACCTCACCGAAGAAAATGGCAGAATGATACCAACTACAGAAAATACTGGAGTTCCAGTAGTAAAGTGGGAGGGAGAATGGTAGGAAGGAATTATGCTAACCTTATCATAGTTAATATCTGGAACCTTTCAAGGAGATGGATTAAAGCATACTTTCGAAGATATGTGGTATAATGAGGATGAGAAGCTTAGAAATCTCTATAGAGCCAATTTACGACAAATCTAGTATGATTTACTAATGTTCTTTATTGTTGGTTCTCTTGTCACTGGAACATTAGCCGATTGGGATGATGAAAACATGAAGAAAGCTAAGGATTCTAGAGATATAGACGATGCAGCTATAGCAGCTGCTGCTCATATGGCATGCAAGATGGTAAGTTCGTCTTTTTTAGACCTTAACTTTATTGAATCTATTGGAGGACCACTAGTTTCTTGGCAACCAATGTCATTTAGTTATTTTTCTAGAAGAGCCGAAGATATATATAATACAGCATTTGGGGATACTTCTTTTACTGATGCTCTTATTAGAATGTCTTCATTAACAAATAATACTAAGATATTTTGGAATACTTTACTTCCTGAAAGGGAGTAGGAATAAAAAAATAGGGAGAAACATAGACTTTATTGTCTACGCTTCTCCCTTTATTATTTACCAAGTATTGTAATCAGTTATGTTCTTACTCTCCTTACATACATTACATTTAACAGATTTACCTATACCTATTCCACTATGTGTAAATGTTACTGAACATCCACACGCCTTTATTCCCTTATGTAGTTCATAATGTTGTTTTTGAAATTCGGCATATGCATTTGCCTCCTTCTCATTCAAACTATAAGAGATAGCACTAGGTTTAAATATATTAGATATACAAGCAGTACCATCAGTACTAATAACAAATCCAGAGGAAGTTCCTTCTTCCTTTTTGTCCTCGTTAATCTGCCGAATCCTTTCTTTGCAAATATGGATAATCTTCTCGTAATCCATTATTCTAGCATCCTCTTTAGACTTACCAGGTTCTTCCTTAGTTCTCAGTATCCTCTTTACAATATCCGCATCCCATGGATTCAAATTATATTCTCTCCAAATATCCCAAGGTTGTATTTTATGCTCGCTGTAATTAGAATTTCCTACATTATAGCTTCTAATGTCTTCATTCGTCTCCATCAACTATTTCGATTTTATATTCAAGTTCCATAGAATCTCTTAAAGTGTCTAAATCATCTACGAACATAATTACGTCTCCAGAATCCACAAAGTCTCTTAAGACCTCTATAAAATCAAACTCATCGAGTTCGTCATCACATTCCTTAGCATAGGCTACTCCTGTTCTGCTCAATAATACTCTATACATATTAATTACCGTTTATAATTGATATAATAGTGCCCAAAGAAACAGCACCTACTGTTCTCTTAACTTCTTCATCTTGCTCGTTATAATATATCAAAACTGGAACATTTCGTATACCTCTTGCATTCGCAAGTTCTTCCTCTTCGTCTACATCATGCTTGACAATTTCTATTCCAGTAAGCTGTTCTAACGTCCTGTCTAGTACTTTGCATGGTCCACACCATGATGCTCCAAACTTTTCAATTCTTGTAATCATTTTAATCAAATAGGCTTAGTTCTTGACTTATCTGTACTCTGTTATTTACGTACTTAATTGGTTCCGTTATTTCTCCAGAAATAAGTTCAGAGTTAGGATTTTCTGGTATTCTTTTAGCCAGATTATGATCTATAGTAGCATAACAATATTTACATCCCATCTTACAAGTATCGTATTCTCCTATTCCGTAGGTCTGAACGCTACAAGTACATCCACTAGTAATAGAAGCTTTAGTCGGCTTTATGTTAAGCCCAAATATCTTAGGACTCATACATCCTTCAACATATACCCCAGGATATTCCTTTCCTAATCTACATATCTGTAAATGTAGATTATTCTCGGATATAGCAATAACTCCCATTCTCATAGTAATCCAGTCCTTTTCCTCTTCAGTGAAAGGAATTATTTCTGGCATATTAGCTAATGTGTGGGAATATGGAGTAATAAAACTAAATATACATCTACTTACATACTTGGACAATTCTTTAGCCATTTTCTTGAAAGAATCTACTAACCATTCGCAAGATATTTTGTTAGTCTTAAGTAAAGGGTCAAACCTCCACAAAACATTTTCTTTGCCTACTATCTTACTCAACTCTTTTAAAGTCTTTATACTTTCATCTACCGATGGAACATTTGGCTCTATGTCAGTTCCATATGGAGTAATAGTATAATAGTATATACACTTATACTTGGAATTGATTTCTTGAATATATGGTAATATTTTAGAATAGTCCTTAGAACAGAAGGCTATACAGTCTACATCCTTTAAGGAGTATGCTGTAGTAACCTTAGTTCTAGGATTCTGGGAATAAATAAAGTCCTTATGTAACAATTTATCTACCAGCCAATCAGTATAACAAGCTACTATGTCAGTTCTTAAGCTGATGTTTAGAATCATTTATTTTTTCATTATCCTCGCTTAAAATAACTAATCTGTCTGCTAGTAAATTAGCTACCTGATGGCGTACAGAGTCTGTAGTCCAATATCTCATTTGCGTTTCGATATGTCTACGTACAAAAGTATCCATATCGAAGTCGTCAAAAGTTTTCTTTAACATAAGCTCGGCTTGAGACTGTACTGCCTCTTTAAGCCAAGCTCTTATATCATCCTTGGTGATGCCCCAATTCATTATGAATGTAATTCTTGAACATCGTCCATTTATCATTCTTTTCTGACATTAGATATGAAAGTCTATTACTGAAATTTCAACATCATCTCCTACACTGTCTAGATACTCTTTAAACTCCTTGTTCCAAACATCTTCGTCTTTGTCATTTGTAGTCATAGCCCACCAACCCATACTAGCAGACTCATGCCAATCTCCGTCCTCTGTTACAAAACAGAATGGAATTCTATCTTTTTCCAACATAGCATCCCAGTCTACTTCTTCTTTGGTAGCAAAGATGGCATTGAGGGGTTCTCCGTCTTCTCCTTTTTCCTTAAGAAGTAACCATGCTCCCCATCTACCTCCTTCACAATACCAATCCCACTTAGAGTCAGGATTATATGTAGACATCAAGTTCTCTTCGTCATCAATTTCATATCCCCAGTTCTTAGCTTCTTCCCAGGCATCTTCATATGAGATAAACAACCCTTTCTCTATGATTTTATTAGCTCTTTCAAGCTGTTCCTTTTCCCATTCGGTGGTAGGATTCTTATACTTATCTGCTAGCTTAATGGCATACTCATAGTTATCAGCGTGTCTGGTTTTAACCTCATCAATGGCTTCATCCTTTGTATATCTAACATATTGTTCTACCTCCATGTTTTCATCATAGGGTTCTAACAATGTTTCAACATTACTTCCGAATACTAGTCCTACAAAATGGCTCATACTATATATTTTTTAACAATTTCTGAAATCATCTTACCGTCTGCTTGAGGAAATTCTGATTTCAAATATTTAATCGCATTTCCCATTTCTTTCTTTGGAATTTGGAAACTAACCATATCTATTGAATTTTCTTCATTATAGAAATCTTCAATAAAGCCTTTTCCCTCACACCATATTTGTAATGCAGAATGTATGTCTGGCTCATTTACAGGCTCAGGAAGCAACTTTTTTAGTACTTCCAATTCATCCCTATATTCAGTTGCCAAGTCCTCTCTACCAGCCTCTATAAAGCTAGAAATACTGTCCTCTAATTTCTTACACATTTTAGAAATAAGCTGTATCTCAGCTGCTTCATCATAAGGTTTAGCATTTTTAGCAGTTTGTAGAATCTGAATTTCTGCCTTCAGATTCTTATATGCACGAAGTTCTACTTGATTTTTAGACTTCATTGCTTTAGCTATACATTCGTTTATATTTATCATTTTAAATTATTTAATCCTTCTTCTAAAACTTCATTTAACCAAGTGCCTCCATTGTAAAATTGGACAATGTACTTGTAAGTTCCATCTCCATTACTTCTAACGTCAACCAAATAGGAAGTGTCTTCTGGATATTGAGTATCATCACATTTATACAGTTCTCCGTTTAACACTTTATAAGTATCATCCACATCCATTAAGGTTTCAGCATATGTATCTCCTTCATAAGCAATCTCATAACCATATTTCTTACAAATATACTCACAATATTCTTCTACTGTAAGTCCTTTTGTATTAATTTTAGTTAAAGTTCCTGTATGTAATTCAACGCAACTCATATTTCTAAAGTATAATTAGAAATCCAATCTCCACAACATTCACAGTGTCCTAAGTCTTTATATTCTCCTAGATGCTCAATAAGAGACATCCATACATCCTGAAGAGTAGCTATATCGGTTTCCCTATCTAGCATGGCTCGTATAGATACTTTTATCTCCTCCGGAGTCATGTATGCAGTCTCTTTTCCATCAACGGTAAGGGATGTGCAAATACATCCGTCAGTATATTCTATTTTCATAATTAATTTATTACCTATTATAATCCAAAGTCTTAACCAAATACTTGATTGCTTCTAACTGTCCATATGTTAAGGATATCAGTTTGTCATTTAAACAAATATCCCAACCTTCTCCATTTGCCCATTCTGTTACTTCTATAAAGTCTGAATCCTTCGCCAGATGGTCATACTTTTTTAATTCGTCGCTTACAGCTTTTCTTTCATGAATTTCCATATCAAATAATTATTTTAAAATATACAGAAGTCTTCCAGGTTCTCCAACCTAGAAATTTAGTAGGAACCCAGTTAGGTTTTCCTATTAAATCTCTAAGTTCTAATGGAGTCAAATCAAATTCCATCCCTTGAACATCATCTGGAGACAGTCCTATCCAAACTTTCATTCTTCTGAGATTCTATTTTTTCTTTAACTTCCCTATATGATATTGGGGTAAAATTATTATTATCAACTCCGACATCATACTGAGTCGGTAATAATACCCTAAGTCTAGAAATATCCAAACCATCAGCTTGTGGTCCGGAGTGAACATGGCCAAACAGTTGCCATACTCCTCTATATGACCCTCCATAACACAGAAATGGATAATGGTTTAAGTAGATAGAATTATCCTCAATTTCTATCTGCAGCTGAGGTACTACCATATCAAAATATAACATATATCCCTGTCTAAGATTCTTTCTGTCATGATTGCCTATAATGAGGTTTATATGACCATTTAGACGAGGGATGATGCTATTCCATACACTACTTCCACCAAAGGCAAAATCTCCCAGATGGAAGACCGTATCGTCCTTAGAAACCACCTTATTCCAATTTTCTATCAGAACTTCGTTCATTTCTTCTACATTTTGAAAAGGTCTATTACAAAACCTAATTATATTGGCGTGTCCGAAATGAGTATCTGAGGTAAAAAATGTATGGTCTGGACTATACTTAATCTTCTTTTCGCTCATTCTCTTCTAGTTTTTCAGCAGTTATATTATACCCAGTTTTCATCCAACAATAAAACTTAGATGAAACCATTTTTCTAAATTCAAAGTAAAACATCTCTTCTCTAGCTAATATAGGAAATAGGGTATGCGTTACTGCCAAGATTGAAACATTAAATTTCTTATGCAAGTTCCTGTACATATTAGACATTCCGACTTGGCGAGATAGATCGAATCCCTTGTCAACTTCATCAAACACTAATAGAGTTTTCTCATCCCAATGTTCCTTGTTTTCTTCTAACCATTTACCTAACATCGCTAGACCTCTCTGACCTGTAGACATACGTTTGGTTTGGAATCCTCCGTTCTCAAGTAAGGCTTCTGCTGAAGCACTATTATTAAGACTCGTTGGGTCATCAAATTCGGCACTAATGAAATAAAACCTAGTAAAGTCAGTACTTATTTCAACCTTATTTTTGAATCCTCTAATATCACAATATCCAAGCTTAGTCTGATACACAGCGTTTGGGTCATCTTTGCTGTTATCACATTGATAATCTCTTATAATATTAACGAGAGTTGATTTTCCACACCCGTTATCTCCAGCAATCAGAATCTCTGGATGTTTACTAAAATCGAAATTAAATTCATCACCTTGCTTGAGGGTTCGAAAATCCTCAAGCATTTTTATATTAAGGTACATATTAAGAAATCAAATCTTTAAGTTTAGAGATATACTTACTATTATCCTCAGCTACTTGCTGGTTAAACTCAATTTGAGTTTGGATAGAAGCAATCTCATTTTGTTTAACTTTAATGTCTTCAGCTATAGCTGCATTTAGAGCCATAGCCTGGTCATAAGAGGTCTTGAAAATATTCTTTACTTCTGCTAACTGTTCAGCAAATGATTTTATTTGTTTTTTGCTACCGAAAATACTTGAAATGTTCATAATATTAATTTTTACTTATTTATAAAATTGGTTTCTACTTCCCATTCGAAAAAGCTAGAGTCTAAGTTCTCATAACTTTTTCTTGGACTATTTGCGTAAATGCCTTTTAACTGTTCAGTCATCATATTTATCATTTCAGCATAGTCCATATATCTTCTTATTTTGACAGCTTTACGAGTCCATTTAGAATTTCTTCCTACAGTATATACCGCTCCATACCTAAGACATCTTCCACATACTCTTGGATATAGGAAGGTATACTTAAGAGCCTTCTTTATTTTTCTGGGTATCCTTTTATTCTCCATGATATGTGAAGCCATAAGCTGCTCCATATAAGTCCCACAAAGTTTCTTCCTCCAAGTCTCTAGAACTCCACTCTAAATCTGGAAGAGAATATTTTACTATAGCAAAATACAAGTCTACAAATTCCTCTTCAGCATAGTCAAATTCATAACACCCAGCTGGTGCACCCCATTCAGCATCTAATTCCCTGACATACTTCTCGTCTATTATTCCTAGTTTTAATAGCTCTTTAGTAAATCTTTCTGGTATCCAATAGTTTGACTGAAAATCTACTCCAACCTCCTTGATAAAATCAAAACCTAGGAGTTTAGTAGTTTCTTTGTATGCTTTGGATATTTCATCTGCTGAATGATTAGCAACTATATGATAGTCTGTTGTACAGGCATGACCATCCCCTCTTGGGTCTCCAAGCGTAAATCCAATATTATACTTCATAATTAACAAGTTCCATATTCTGTTTCTTTATAAAACTCAATCTTTTGTCCATATAGTTTCTGCAACTCCTGATTTAGTTCAGTAAATACACTATATGGCATTTTCTTATTCTGCCTAGCAAAGTAAGCAGGATGATATACTTCCATAATTTTTGGGCTATTTACAATATACTTCTTAAATGACGATGCTTGATTACCAAATAAGACATATATTATGCCTCCATCTCTAGAACTTAGATTGTGAATTAATTTGGCAGTAAAGGATCTCCACATATCAAAGTGTGAGCCAACTCTACCAATTTCACAAGTGAAAGCAGTGTTAATCATTAAAATACCTTGCGTTGCCCATGATTCTAGAGTATTATCAAATTCTATTCTATTATGAGGAATCTCATAATTTATTGCAGCTTCTTTGACTACCTGTAATGAAGGCGATAGTTTATCTTCTGGAGTGTCCTTTGAGTTGCCAAACAATATTCCAGTAGCCACACCTTGTTGTGGGTACGGGTCTTGTCCCAGAAAGACTACTTTACAGTCTTTCAAAGGACAAGCCCTAAAGGCTTTAAATATATTTGGAGAGGAGGGACATAAAGTTGTTTTATCTATAGTACTTATCCAAGACAGTATCTTGCGAAGTTCTGCAGTATCTATTACATCCATCCAATCTCCAAAGTATTCACTAGCTTTCATTCACACCATCCTTTTTTCCTAAATTCTGCATGTAGAGGTTCTGCCAATTCTCTAGCCTGTGGATGTGCACTTTCTGCATCACGCAATTTAAAGAATCCGTCCCACTGTGTAAGAGTACCAGTCATAATTAATTCAGTCTTAAGACTATTAGGTAGTACAGCTCTTGCTTGCTGAGGTTTCCAACCCTGATTTAGTAATTCCAAATATAATTGTTCGGATATTTGTAAATTAGCTATAAAATTCCTTTCTGGAGTAATCTCCCAAGGTTTAAACCAGGGGTTCCCTTTTCCAGTTAAATGATAGTAGTATTCTCCAATTAAATTTCCATACTCATCATGATTAATGATAGTTCCTTTAACTTCTTGGAGAGCTAGGCTGTCTGCCCAACATGGAATAATAAAGGTAAGCTCATTACCAAATTTGTCCTTGGAATAATTGCAATAACGGGTACTCTCCTGAGCAAAACTAAACACTCTATGCCTTACAAATTCGTGGCTTACTCCTCTATCACATACAAATCGAACCGTAATTCTTTTCTCATGTTCCTTACCAGGATTACAGATATATTCCAAATCCTCAAGCCAACCATTTTCTACTAATACTCTATAATTAGTAGTAACAAATCCGTTCCAAGTTCCCTTTTCGGCTTCTCCAGTACTATTAGCTACAGAATAAGGATTGCTGCAATACTTAAAATACTGTTGTCTAGAAGACATCGTTAGAAATAGATATACGGTACCATGCTCTAACATAGCTCCATGTCCAGACTTTACCATTCTCTCAACAAATTTTGCAGCAGAATCTAGAGTAATCTTGTCCTCTGATTTGTAACAGGTTCTTCCAGCTATTTCAATCTGTCTATATACAGTGTCAATAAGCTCTTGCCTAGCCATTTTAGGTCCTATTTCCATATCAGATGGAATGATTATGTTTCTAGGTTTCTGTTCTAAGATTTCAAGATATGGTTTAATTAGCTTCATTGTAATCCTTTGTTAGTTCATCATTAGTGTATTCATCTGCTTCATAGTCACTCATTGCCTGGTCATACCATGTCCAATTATCAACACCTGCCATTTCTAGACAACGCAACTTCCATCTATCCCTTAATAACTCTGCTAACTCGTCTTTTCTAATTAACTTCATTTCCATAGTCCCAGTTCTATACCTAATGCTTTATCCATGAAGCAATACGTTGTTCCGTCCTTTAATGTCCTGGTATTCGGCTTTATGTGTAATGCTAAAGGACAATCTTTATTAATTCCTGTAATATCTCCAGTTCTCCAAGGTTCTTTCTCAGATTTTTCTGCGTCGATGCCTATTATGAATAAGGCTTCATCCTTATACTTTGCACATTCCTTGCAAGCATGATCAGAATAACCTACAGTTTTTCCATGTAGACTCTTTACCTCTTTTGCAGCTTCTTCAGAAAGAAGGGAATTCATTATGATTCCCTCCTCTGCTATATTCCCACAAACTGGGCATAGGTAGTTTACTAAAGAGACCTCTAGTTCTTTCGACATCTCTTGCAAGCTTTATATCCTTGTTTACGAGCATCTGATAAAGATATTTTCTTAACTTCAGGATTGCGGGCCTTCAAAGAAGGACAATCCTTACTAGTATGATAAACACTGCCAGTCTTTGTTACATATACATCAGTATCTTCATAGTCAATACAACCACCAGTCGGATTTCCATTTTCGTCGCAATAAGCTCCACTATTAGCTAGAATTAACTTTCCATTATCAGCCTCTATTACTTCGTCACCATTTTCTAAATACATATCCTCTACCTTTCTTAATGTTAAACTTTTTATTGAATGATAATCATGTCTTATATTTTGTTCTGCTTCATATTCATCTTCAGCAGTAGTCCAAACATTTTGATCATCCCCATAAGTATGTTCTATATGATATATAAATCTTTTCATTTTATTCCTCCGAAATAAGCTCTACCAGAGTGAGATTTCTAAAGGTCTCATTTAGAGACTTTCTAGCTTCCTCCTCACTTGGAGCTTCTATAGTAACTGTTTCTGCACATCTTTTCTTAAATTCTATATAATACGTATAGGTTTTCATCTTCTTAGTTTATTAAAAATTTTACTTAATATAATTATAAGCGCCATACATATCATAGCGGTGATATAATATAGCGTCAATGTAAAGAAACACAATCCTGCGGCTATAATAGCTATCCAGATTGGGCTAGTTATAATTAGTATGAGAATTACGATAAATTCTAACATAAAGTTTTATAATATAATAGGGTAGGATTATTATCGTGTATATCAATCTGGTCTAGTTGATATAATGCCAACTTCTGAGAAAATTGTTGTCTATCAAATCCATTAGATATAAGGTGATAACCATTAACAGTGGGAATTATATGCTTAATCCTATCTCCCTCTGCTCCTCTACATTCATTAATTAGAGATATTATCCTATTCCTATATTCGTCGTCTTTAGAATCTATATCAACAATCCACAACTTTTTATAATTAGAACTTCTACTGGCACCAGTAGCCCTGTCATATACAGCTATGCCCTGCCTAGTATTTCCATTCTTAATCAAGTCTGCAAATTGTTTAATAGACTCGCAAGCTATATCAAGAGTATTTCGAGGATTAATCCAAAAGTAAGCTCTAGCATTATTACTATTACACAAGTCCTTTATATATGACTCTTGTCTCAGAAATTCTTCCTTTGTAAAAAAGTAGAAACTTCTAATAGTTCTAGCACTAGATGTATAGGATGGGAGTTCTACCCCATCCTTCTTTCTTTGAATTATTTGAACGAAATAAAAATCATCTTTATCTACTAATCCATCAAATAGATTAGCTAAATATTCAAAATTGTCTACCATAAAATAAGTCGTTAAATATATTAGCACCTCCGAAGTAGTCAGGAACACATCTAGTTATAATAAGCTGTCTGAATGAATCTCCATGCTTCCTTTTAAGGTAATCTTCAAGTGAGCATTTAGCTATCAACTCATTGCTTTTATTTTTAACTATAATCTCTTTATCATAGAGTGTCTCACTATACAAGACTACATTATAATTGATCCTGTAATTCATTTTCTATATGTTTTTTAGCCTCACGCCTTGCTTTTTTCTTATCTACCACATCCATCATTATTTCTCCGTATTTTTTGAAATAGATTTCACCTCCCCATCCTTTCCATCCTTGAGAACCATAAGCTCTTCTTTTTCTTCTACGTTCTACCTTTCCCTCTTTATCAAGGTATGGAGTAGGGATTCTATTCTTCGGATTGTGTGCGGTAGGATGATGCTCCTTGTAAGTTCTACTCATGCTATAAGTTTTTCAATATATTCTCTATCCTCTCCTTTAAAGATTGGAATCTCATTATCAATAAACCAATAACTTCTTAAAGTTTGATTCATAGTCTGATGATATTTCTTTATACAGCAGCTTCCTCTTTTAAACTTAGTAGGATAATCATTCCAGTTAATTCCTTTCTCCTGAAATAGTAACTCTTGAATTTGATTAGAGTTTAGACCTTCCAACTGTTTGTGAGAGAAATGTGCCTGCCCAGCTGAAGAAATGCTGTTCCTCGTAGCATCCTGCTGTCTCCATAGGATACAATTAGTTACTTCCTCTTTTGGAATGTTAAAGCATCTGGCATCAAACATTGCTCCAGTCTTAAGAGAACGCTTATATGAGCTAGTTAACTCATCATCGTCTAACTTTCCATTATAAGAAAGCTCTACGATTTGCTCTTGAAATCTTCTGTTAAAAATAAGAGTTGCCATAGACGCTGCCACACTACATATCTTCTGGACGTTATAATCAAACCAGGCGTCAGTAGTAAGTTTCTGATAGTCGATAAGTACTAAAGTAATTTCATCAGACTGTGTGTATCCCAAAACACATCCCTGAATATTCTCACATAAGTACTTCATTGTTTCCTGCATAGCATTACACATAGCCCCATCAAAGGGTTTATTAAAACCTCTTGTGAATGTGTGAAATGCTTTTCCATCTAGTCTTATAATAACTGGTGTGCGTCTAGCTAAAAATGTTTTAGAACGATTCTCATAATAAGATTTCATTCTATCTCCTAATTCATCTTTCATAGCTTTTCTTTAGATATACTTATACTTCCTTCGTAGGCATTTCCAAAAATCTTATATTTAAAATCTTTATCTGGTTTTGTACAAATTATACAATAGTATGCATCTTGTCCTAGAGTCGCTTTTCCAGCATAAGAACATTTCCAACCTAGCATTTCCATCACTCTTCTTGCTGTAGAAAATGCTATATCTCCACCTCTAAACAATTCTGGCTCACCTTCCATAATTAGCGACAAATTCTCGGAAATACTTCTTATACTTTGAGTAATAATCTCTCCCCCATTAACTAGTTCGGCATTATGCCACATAAGTTCATCCTTATCATTGTAAATCTCTCTAGTAGGACTTCCATTATTATCTACTGGATCTAACTCATCAATAACTTCATAGATTTGTTCGGAATCATAACAATCAACCTCTCCATACCTAACTTTCTCAACCGCCTCCTCTATAGTATTAGCTTCTACATCATAGAAGTACCTGTTCCAAGAGCGGGACAATATATCCTCATATAGTTTAAATTTTGTCATAGCTCACTGATTAAAATTTCAGAATCCAGGTCTTTTCCACTATAGTCAACAATCTTAAGTTTCCAGTTGCCAAGGAATCTGGCTTTACATACTTCCTTAGCTATGGCTATTACATCTTCAGGAGAATAGAAAGCGTTAGTCTTATCACCAACCTTATATCCGTTCCATCGTGAACTATCTTTTTCAATTTCCTCGGAAGTAACAGGCCTTACTAATTCTATTCTATAGAATCCAGCAGCTAGAGGATTTTTCTCTTCAGCCTCATATGTTTCCGTACACATAGTGTAAGTATTTGGGCTGTCCTCTGGACTGAAACTTACTCCATCAATGATAATATTACCATAATAATGAACTGCATTCCAACTTACTCCACGATAAGTAGTTACATCTAGTGTAACAGTTCTCGGAGAATTATTTCTAATCCAAGAACCCCTAGTGATAAATCCAGGAATAGAAATATCCAGTCCTGCATCATCTCTAAATACTTCTGGGTAGTCTTTTCTATCCCAACAATGTTCAATAGCTTCTTTTATATTCATATCACCTAGGAACTACGTCCAAATCAGTTATATAAAACGAATTATCATCTATATCCTTTTGCACAAAGTAGCCTCTAACCTCTACAGTCTCTCCGCTTAAGGTGTGTATCATAACCTCTCTGTCTTGGTCAAACTGCTCTAATATTTTAATTAATTGTCCTACTAACATTCCCATATAGGATAATATTCATTATAGTGTAAACAAAACCTATATAATCTATTAGCTGCTTCAACTGGAGTATGACCATCCCATTCATCTGCTTTCCATCTTTCAGGAATATTAAACAGATTCCAATCCTCTATTCTGTAATGATTACTTACTTGACCAGTAGGAAGATAAGCCATAACTATGAACCATCCTCCTCCAAAGCATAGCTCTCCATCTGAGTGTCTATAAGATTTGTGGACTTCATATTTACCTTCTAAACTGTTAAAGAATGCTGCATTATACAGCATTCTATAATGATAAAGTTCGTCAAAGCTATGAAATCCATCGGAGATCTTGCCTTCTGGAAGAAATAGATTCTTTAACCTTTGTAGAAGTTTCATATTAGAACTTTCCTTCGTTAGGTTGTAGACATATAAGTCCCTGTTCTCTCCACATCTTTACACACTTAGAACTATCATCAAGGACAAATTGTACGTTATACTTTCCCTTGATATTTTCCTCGTAGATTCTTCTCTTACAGTCTGGACCTGGACTATAGTCTCCTACTGGTCTAAAGAACATAGCATCAGACGGAATCTCATTCTTCTTTAACCATTCCTTTGTAGCATCTACAACCTCAGCAGTTCCTTCTCTACCAGTAACTATGAAAACTAAGCAATGTTCTCCCATTTGTCTTACTAGACGACAAATCTCTTCTACTGGAGTATCCTCTAGCATACCATTGGCACTATTTTCTCCATAGAACGGTCTTCCAGAAGTATTTAGGCAAAGAGTGGCATCCATATCTACTAATATCACTGGTCTTCCTCCATCAACGTGTTCAGCCTTATTCTTAAGCATTTCCTTAATATCGGAACTAATGATAAAGTTTCTGTAACGTCTCCAAGTTTCTTTAATGACCTTCTCCCCAATAGGATTAGGACGAGCCGCATCTCTACGAATACATTCCTCGACCGGAGTCCAAAAGTCTTTGTATTCTATATTCACATGAATACCAGTATCTTTCTCTATATTCTCACACAAAGTACGAATCCATGCATCCTCTTTAGGATTTAGGTTCATATTATCAACTACTACATCATAACCCTTAATAAGGGCAAATGTAATCATATTAGCTTTAGCCTCTGTTACTAACTTTTCTCTACTTGGAACCCAATAGTCTCCTAACATGTTACGAACATCATCATTATTGAATCTCACACGATGTTCTGGGTCTTCATGACACCATTGTTTAGCCCAAGTAGACTTTCCCGACCCCTGTCACTGGAGCCCTCTGCATATAATTAGCTTTCGCTGGCAGAGGGCTCCTTTATCATTAGTTTGTTCCATTTACGTTTCAAATGAAATAAGTTATTATTAGTTATTACATCTTGTAACAACTGTAGTATCTCTCTTCTGCATATCCTGATAGTTATAGTTGTAGAACCTTCCCTATTTGATATGTGCTCTGGAATATCAAGCGTCTCCATAAATTCCTGATAGAATTGGGTCCATGACTCATGAGCTGTAATAGTTATACAGAAGGCATTAGAAGAACCGTTAGGTTGAATACTTCCATCACCATCTATTATTCCTATTAGTAAAGCTAGCAGTAATTCCTTATCATAATCCTTAAATACAAAGAAATCTATAGGATTATATGTCTTCCTAGGCTTAAATCCGTATTTCTCCATAAATTTAGGGTTCTCTATACTATTTGCAAAGGATATACGATATGATTTAGTATCTTCTCTATACATAATCTTATTGTTATAAGCTATATACTCACAGAATGCTTCTATCACACCCAAATCTTTCTCTGCGAGCCCTAACTCAAATTTACCTCCACTATGGAATGAACCATCAGCTATCAGAAATCCAATCCAGTAAAACGATTGAGGGGTTTGTTCAGTCATAAGTCTATTCAAACTGTTTCCTCTCTTAATAGAGTCATTAAAGTGGTGTCCAGTTTTAAATATACTGCTCTTACTAGCTGCGCAGCTCTTACACACCGAACCCTTCTTAACCGCTTTATTGTAATCTGATTTCCTAGCGTATGTAATCTCTTTACCACAGTTGGGACACGTTCTAATAAATTTAATTTCTTCACACATACGTATCATATTTAGTATATGCAAAGTTACTTAAATTTATTTCCAGAACCTAGTAAACCACGTTAGCAGATGTTAATTTTACCACTTCCTTGAATACCTCTACAAATAATAAGTTTTCTCTCTTTCATTTAATCAGTATATTTTGATAAACGTTCTTTTAATCTTTCTAGCTTTCTTTCTTTTTCCAGTTCAACTTTTTCCTTTCCAAGATAATAAGAAAGCTGTTCGCACATAATCATAACGTCAGCAATTTCAGTTATAATATCATCATTACCAACTCTACCTCTTCTAAACTTACAGATAGCATTAGTAAGTTCACTACACTCTTCTACCACCATAGCAGCCTGAGCTGGAAATCCGTAAATCTCCATTGCCTTTCTGCATAAGTTTTCTGAATCAATCATTACAAATTTCTTTCATTTTATCGTGAAACAATTTAACGGCATCTTCATTAGTATAGCTTTTTTGAGCTAACAATTTACATACATAAGCTCCCTGACCAATACTTCTCCTAATCTCTATAACATCATCAAAATGTATCTCTCTAACTGTAGGAAGAGAGTTTAGAGATTCAGTTAATTTACGAGATTCTAAAATATGATACATATTATTTCTCATTAGTTGGCTTGAGCCACAAGTTAGTCTTTTTGAAGATATACTCTTCTAGCTCTGGAAGCTGACTTAGATAACGAAGTGTTCCTAATGTATTATATTTAAAACATTTAGTTAATTCCTCTCTTATTCTTTCCTCTGATACTACAGACATCTTGTCGAAGTAATCATACTTCCTCATAGCCCTCCAAGCGTCATCGGCAATAGTAAACCTTTTAGTAATAGCAAACCTTATTGCTCTGAGAATCCTCAGAGGATCATCGTCAAAGGTTTTCACTGGGTCTAGAGGAGTTCTTATAATACTTCCCCATATATCCTTCATACCATTAAAGTAGTCTACAATTTCACCAGTATCGGGGTCCTTTGCAAGAGCGTTAACAGTAAAGTCTCTGCGTGATAAATCATCGTAAAGAGTTCCTGGATATATTATTGGTGTTCTAGTACCAGGAATATATCCTACTTCTTTACGCGCCATTACGAAATCTGCTATACCTTGATATTTATGTCCTTCTGGAAACTTAGCTCGTATGGTATAACAACGAGGAGTTACTAAGAAAATTTTAAACTTTTGTTTTTCTAAATAGTCCTTCAGTTCATCAAACACCAACATAGCTGGACTAGGTTGGGATTCTCGTGGGTGGATTTTATCGAAAACTTCTTTTGATGGTACAGCTACGTAATCGACGTCTTTGGATTTTATTCCTAGAAATTCATCACGTATCTTACCACCAACTTCATAGAATTTAAAATCTTCCATCATTCTCCCTTTCCATAAATCTCTCCATCATACTCTTCCCATTCCTCATCGTCGCCTTCAAACTCCTCTATAGTATAGTGATAATAGTCTCCTTCACTAGTTTGCTCCCATAATTTATCCCAATCCTCATCTTCCATATCATCTGGGTCATATCCAAATTCCTCAGCAATATCATTCTCGCAATCATAGAATTGGAAGTTTTCATAAGCTAACTGGTTAGCTATTTCGTCCAACTCATAATCATTTTCTGCCATAGCACGGAATGTATCATCCATTCCGCACCAGCTAGTACTAACGTGAATTAAAAACCTTTTCATAATTTCTTAATTGTTACTTCATCATAAGTCATACCTTCTACAACCCCATCTAAATAATGATATACTACATCCATTAGAGTATCCTCCGGTACATCTTCTAGGCTAGTATATTCCTCATCTCTACCATCGTTAGCATCTATCAGCAGTGAGCTGTCAGAAATATCAAATGTAAATTCTAACTTAAATTTCATGATACATTACAGCAAATTTTACTAAAACCAGAAAGAGAAAGAGAGCATTGCGTTACTATTGTGCCTATCATTTCACAATAGGACTTTGTAGTATTAAGCTCTTCAATATACTCTTGTAGGCTTATAATTTCATGGATATATTCAGAGTTTTGCGAAGCGTACTTCTCATAGATTTGAAGCCTACTCGTGCAACTCTTTAAGTCTTCCTCTATGCTTCTGACTACCTGGTCTATCATTTCAGTGGTGAGATTAGTATAGACATCACTGTTTCCAGCCCAAGCAATATTTATTTCATCACATATCGCTCTGTATACACAATGAGACCTACTGAAACTTACAATTTCTATTGGCTTATCTCCTTCTTTAGGAATACCATAAATATTTAAATAACTACTCATAATTCTTCTATTAGTTTAGTTAGTAGTACCTTTAATTGTTTAATAACTTCTCCTTTTGAGGATTCTGTCATGCATGACCCATAGACATCTAGAGAACCTTCAATGGATTCAAAGAAGTCATTTTCAATAAATTTACCTTCCCCATATAGTAACGTCTCACCAAAACATTTAAGAATTTGGTCATCAGTTAATGCTTCTGTTGTTATAAAATCTACAGTCATTTATTTAATATTTTAATTGCTTGCTCAATATGTTCTTTCGTAATACCATGCATATAATCTATATGGATAAAATTATCCTTTTGGGAGTATAGCATATCCTGATCGTCATCGAAGATAACGTAGCTAGTTATATCTTTTGACTCTAATACGTATTGTATTTCGTTCCCTCTACAAAGTGTACTTCTGATGTCATCATTCTGGCAAGTATAACAGAAGTGAGGAGTCTTTCCTATAATTGCATCACAATATAAGCCATTGTCATACAAATATTCACAAGAATTTTCATAATCAGACCTCCATGATGAAGACATAATTATTTTAGCCCCAGTAGCATCTATTAAATCATTTATAAGCTCAATACATTCTGGATCAATGTCTCCTCCATTGTATCCTCCAACACCACGAGTCTTGACATACCAATCATTACTATTCAAGACTCCATCAATATCTAAGAAAATTACTTTCATAATAAGCCTAAATAATTAGCTTCATAAACCATTTGGAGAAACATTGTAGGGCATATGTCCTCTAGGCCCTCCTCTAAAGTCCACTATTAGTAAAATAATCCCAAGTATTTTCACCAGTAAGAAGCCCTTCTACATCATTAGTAAAATCATCAATTTCATCCTTAATATCGTCTTCCTCATCAATACTTCTTGCCCACCAATCATCTAAGAGTAAATCCATGTTTACTCCTAATGCTGATGCTGCAATAAAACGAGCTTCGTCGAATGTAAGATGTTTCTTTAAGATTAAACCCGTCCAAGAGCCATTACAGCTTATTACATCAAGTTCCGGTAGTTGTATCTTCATATCCAAATTCTTTTAAAAAAACTTCTATTATTTTCTGAGAATCTTCTTCAAAAATATTTTGTAAAGCCTTAATTGCATCCTCTTTCTTTATATAATCGCCTGTGCCATTAGCACAGACAATCATAGCTCTCATTGGTGTATAAGTATCCATAATTACTTAGTAACATTTGGTTCGGTATAAGAAACTGGTTCGTACAATTCCCAGCCAGTTAACCATACTGGAACAATTACGGTTTCTATAGCAACAATATCCCAAACAATGTTCTCAAAACATGCTTCATATGTTACTCCTTCAATCTTATTAGATTGGTAGTTAGCCCAACCATAAGGTTCAGCTACAAACTTAGTCCCATCAGCTCTCTCAAAAGTCTTGCTATCTGCACATGACATCATAGCAAGAACCATCATAAATAAAACTATAAACTTCTTCATAACATTTTAATTTAAAAAAGATGCCCTAACTGCACTCCTACCTCATTACAAGGATGGCTGTTCGGCTGATCGCTCTTAAGCCTACTCAGGGGCTCAGGTTTGGCATCACTACTATAGCCCCTTATTCGTTAATGAATCCAATAATTAGGCAAAGGCCCATCAGCTTCAATGTAATCCTTATACCCTTTTACCTCAGACTCTGGATACGTAGTATTCTTAGTTATATTATAAAATACTCCATCTAAACAATCCACAACATCACCATTCTCCATTATGACTTTATCTGCCACACTGAAATTAGTATGACATTTGGACATTCTAGCTACGTCAGCTCCAAGATGTACTCTAGTACAGAATGGTTTTCCTCCATCAGCTAAACATTTAACTAGAACATTAGCCATATCTTCTGCTATAGATTCTGGACATTCCAAATTTATCTCATCATATGGAGTAACGCATAGAAGAACAATATCAATTAGATTATTATTCATAATCCAATTAAATAGCTTTATCATTGCCAGCTTAAAAGCCATTGCTCCTCTATTCTGAATCCTATAATTAATAGATTGCTTTTCAGAATCTGATTTTCTTCTGAAATACCTAGTTACCTGCTGGACAGTATCGCAGCCTGGAGCATCGCGCTTCATTTCTCTATAGTATTCCCAATATCCATCCTCTTTAAACTTATCTTGCATTTTGAACATCCACTTTGCATCAAATATGTGTGCTCTATGCTTAGTTATAGGATTCATTAGGATATATCCATTTCGCATTACTGCTTTTCTACAATAGTCCTGGTATTCTGCAATTCCAGAAAAACCTTTCATAAAGTTATCATAAATGTTCTTCGCATCTTTCTTGTCAAACCCACTATTGACGTGTAAAGTATTATCATCGCCTCCATAGAAAATAGCAAATTCAACAGCTTTGGCATTTTGTCTGTGTCCCTTATACTTAGTTTTAACTTCCTCAACAGTTAATTTTCCAAGAAGATCGGGCCAGCACATTTTTGCTACTTCACTATGCATATCTCCTCCAGACTCAAGAATATTAATCATCTTTTGGTCATTAGATACAGAGGCAGTAATAGCACTTTCCTGTCCAGTATAATCACAAGAAACCCATAGATTACCCTTCTCTGAGGTAAAGCACGCTCTAGTCTCCTTATCTCTAGGAAGATTCAACACATTCACTTTGTAAGGACCTCCTCCAGATGATATTCTACTTGTATCAGTTCCTATTACATGCAAGTCTGCATGAACTCTTCCAGTTTTAGGATTTATCGCCTTCAGCCAGTTTTCTCCATAGGTAGAAACCACCTTTGCGGCTTCCTGATACCTCAAATAAATAGGAATAATAGGAAACTTATCCTTTTGAGGCTTAAGCATTTTAGCCTCGACGGACTTCTTTTTCTTCTTAGTCTTTTTATCAAAAGTATCAACTTCAATGCCTAGGACTTCAAACAGTTTGATTACTTGTTTAGAACTACTCCAATTTATAACGCATTGTTGCTTATCATTAAAACCAGAAAACAGGTCTCCTTGCAAATCTATCTTGGTAAATAAACTTGATACCTTCTTCTTATAAGCTTTCAATTTTAAGCTCTGATAAGGCACTTCTAGGTCATCTTTTGGAGAGCGTATATACTTATCCTTTAATAATCTTCTTTCCTCCTCTGCTATATCATCAGGCTTATCATAATCCATTTCTGGATAACGAATATCCCAATCTCCATTCTTAACTCTTTTAGAATCCCACTCTACTACCCAATCATTCAACTCTTGCTCAGATGTTTTGAGTTTAAGTAAATCCTTAGCCATCTTGTTTTTCCATTTAGCAACATCAAGATGAACTCCACAATGCTTAACATAAGCTAAGGATTTAGCAAACTCGCACTCAAACTCTGCAGCCAAAACTAGGTCTTGAAGCTTAAGTTCCTCCATCTGCTTATCTAGAATGTCCTCCAGATACATAACATCTCCAGCAGCATAAACAATTACATCCTCAGTAAGACCATCATTTATGATTTTACCTCGAACTGTTTTATCAATGTCTATATTAAGATACCTCTTAGCCATAGCTTTCAAAGAATAACTAAGCTCGTAATAAGGAAGTTTTCCTGCCTCTTGTATAAACTCATATCCTGGAAGCTCTACTCCAAGTTCATTATACAGCTCGTTAGTTATAATCTTTGGGTATCCTAAATAGATTAGTTGTTCAGCCAACATTATGTCATATATCTTCTTAGGATATATACCTTGAACATACATAAAGCACAAGTCAAACATTAGATTAACTCCAATAACTAGTACTCCAGATTCTAGATAGTCCTTTAGAGATCTTTTTTCACATTCTGCTAGGGTAGTCCAATCGAATACAACTTGGTTATCCCTATTTCCAAGTTGAACAGTTAATAAATCTTTAGTATGAGCATCGAGACCCATAGTCTCAGTATCAAACTGAACCCTTTTCAAAGGCAACAGAAAATCCATTGCCTTCTTAAAGGGAATATGTTGATACTTCTCGGGGCGAAAGAGAGTTTTATTTCTACTTACTAGATAAATCATCGTGACTATAGATTGTTATATTGTTAAGGACAATATCCTCATTATCTATATTCAGTTTTTCGATAACTTTATCTTTAACCAACTCTTGCATTATGTCCTCTGAGAGGTCTCCAACTACTTCAATATCTACCATTGTCCCTAGTTCAACTCCTACTTCTACCTTAACATTTCTTGCTAATGGTTCGTTATAGGGTGCTCTAGGATCGTCAGCTGCTCCTACTGGATAATTATCGAAAGTCCTCATAAGGGTCGTATGACATAGGATCAACTAATTCCCAATCATCTGCATTCATATCTTCCCCATCAAAGGGATAGTATGTACAACTTTGGTCTGAAAAGTCATACATTATGAACTGGTCATGATAAGTAACCCCAGCTTCATATTCTCCCATAAGAACCTTCATTTGGGTAGGTATAGATTTCATCTTCAAGACATCCTGTGCAGGAATTTCTGCAGGAATCTGCATAAATACTACAAGGCTACTTTGAAAGACTCCTCTTCTTACTACTTCTCCTCTACGCAATGCTGGTAAAATTTCCTCGAATTTCATTATAATAAATTTTTAAGTTGATTAGAAAATCTACGTCTTAGTTTAGCTAATGCTCCTTCTTTCATCTGTCGGATTCTTTCTCCTCCAACGCCATACATATCGGCTATAATTTTCGGATTTACTGGAGCCATTCCAATACCGAACAGCATACAGATTAAGTCATGCTCTCTAATAGTCAATTTTGAGAGCAAATTCTCGATTTCCTTAGCTACATAAATCTTATTCACCTGTTCGTCTAAAGGGTCTTCCCCATCAGGTATAACATCACAGACTTGGCTGTTTTCCTCATCTCCTCCTATAAAATCATCCACAGATACTAGCTTGTTAGAAAATTGAGCAAGATAATCAATCTGCTCCCTAGGAATATCAGTCATTTCCGATATTTCTTCCGAACTAGGATTTCTATCGTGAGATTGTAGGAATTTATTAGTTGCATCGAGTATACTAATTACTAGTAATTGCTGAGACATTGGCAAGCGGATTTCCCTAGCCTGCCAATATATAGAGTTATAAATACTTTGTCTAATCCACCATACAGCATATGATAAGAATGTGACACCTCTTTCTGGGTCAAACTTATCAATAGCTTTCATTAATCCTTCATTTCCACTAGAGATTAAATCCATTAAAGGAATACCTCTATTCTGAAATTGCTTGGCGATAGTCACAACAAACCTAAGATTTGATTTTATGACTTGTTCTCTAGCAACATCATCTCCTTTTTGAGCCTCACAAATGAGACGAGTTACCTCAGTACTATCTAAAATCTTATATTTAGATATATCCCTGAGATAACTCGTCAACAGTGAGTCAGAACGGTCTGTGAAAATGATTTTTTTACTCACCTTCTTTTACAACCTGGGCTTCTGAAATTTCATCTTTAGGAGCATTAAGACCAATACGAATAGATAGTACTGATATATATGCTTCCATTGCTTTTAGTTGGGCGACTAGTAAGTCTTTATTAAGGTTGTCAACCTCCTTGAACTTATCCCCTAGGATAAAATCTCTGAGCTTAACAGCACGTTCATTAACTTCGTTAAATTCTCCCAACATTCTTTGAAATACAGCTTGTTCCATTTGATTAATTTTTAATATTTACAAATGAATCTAGACCCGTAGGTTTCAAGGAAGTCCTTTTCTTCCTGTATTATCTCATAAATTCCAACTATTACTAATGACAATACTAATCCTCCAAATATATAGACCAGAATAGTATTAAATATCCAAATATAAAGGTTCATAATTAATATCGTAAGAGTCATCGAGAATAGATACATTGGCGGTCTTTGTCTCGCCTGCATCTAGTAGCCAATGATTTCCTTCGTGGATATGTCCACAAAAAGCATACTTCGGTTTCTTATCTATAATAGCCTTAGCCAAGACCTCATTTCCTGCATTTATGGGAGTAGAACTCCACATACCAGGCGGAATCATACCACAATCATTTAATGCGGGAGCATCATGACTAATCAATATATCGCAATTTCCTGGGATATGTGAATAGATTTCTTCCAGTTTCTCATCAGAATACATGAAAGCCCAATTACCAAATTCATGGCAGGCCGGAGTTCCATAAATTCTATATACCTTTCCTTCATCACTTAGATAGTCTAGATGAGAATTATCAAGAAATTCAGCTTTTCCTTCTGTAGGAAATTTAATCACAGAGTTATTCCAAAGAAAATCCCTATTTTCAAAAACAAAATCATGGTTTCCAGCTGTAAATACTACCTTCTTACACGGCAATGATTTAATCCAATCTGCAAATACAGTCTTCAACCACTTCTCACACTGTGGCTTGTTTCTCTGCATATAAAGAGGAACAATATCTCCACATATTAAAACAAGTTCACATGGCTCTATATAATCAATTAGAAATCCATGTAAATCACTTATTGCACATATTTTCATATCTTATGAGCTAATCCGTAAACATTTTTAGTCCATCTATTCATATGCCCTTTGTTATTTCCAATAAGGCATCCTTTGTTTGAGTCTATCGCGTATACTTTATGAGTAACGCAAGCGCCTCTAACTTTACAAAATACTACATCTCCAACATTACATTCTTGCCACCTTATAGGAGTGACAAGATGCTTTTCATTGCTCTTATACAGAGGGAGCATTGAATTTCCCGGCTCGCTTGTTATAAACGATTCACCAGCCTCCAATCTCTGTATCTTTCTCAGTGTGTTTGGATTCATCAGAATATTTATTTAGTCCTTCTCTAGTCATATTAGGTACTATACTAATATAAACCTTTTCACCATCACGGTCATACGACCATATATGATTGTCTACTACATAGCTTAGAGATTTATCATATCTAGTATAGTCTAGAATAGCTTCCCAAGTAGCCATGCTGCCAGTAATACTATCCTTTTTATGTTTAGTAGCCCAGTTAAATATCCATAATAAATGCCAAGTTCTGAAAAATGTTATACAAATCATCGGGTCCCATTCGTGTCTGGGACTGTCCCATTTATCCTTCCATCCTAATGCATGAAATCCTATATCTATCACCGGACTATAGTAGTCTCTTCTTATGGGAAGTCCAAATGTCCAAAAGTTCTTTCTAAATAGAAAGTGGGCCTTGGGGCGTTTAAAGTATTTTCTGGCTTTCCACCAGTGATACCATGGATTACGATACTCGTTCCAGCCAGGAGAAAGGAAAGGAATTTTACTATGAAAAAAGTACGACAGCTTGTAACGCAAACTGCCATACTTTTTACTAGTTAAGTACTCTTTAACATTCATATCCTTGTTTTACTAGCTCTTTCTCCATTTCGTCTAAAATATCATCAATGACATAGTCAGTTAGACAATCAGAGTCAGGAAAGCCTAAGTTCCGCAGATGATAATCTATGTTATCTCCCGCTTCATTAAGTATCATCCAGCCTTCAACTTCTCCCTCTTCATCTTCCTTAAGTGTTTTCACCACTTGGTCGATTAACTTAGGGATATTCACATCGTAGTTCTTAACTACCTCTACATTATAACTTATTATCATGCTTCGTCTTCAATATTAGTTTCACCTTTGTCAAGTTCCTTTCCTTCCTTATCTAGGAATTTAAAACATTTAAGCTTAAATGCCTCAGATTTCATATTCTCAATCTTAATAACTATTCCCTCATGAGGTACTTTGTTATCGCAAGATGGCGAAGTTCGCTCCATATAGAATCTAGCGTCGTTAGCTAATTTCTCCATGAAATTTTCGTTCCAGTGCTCAGCTTCGTTAAGTTCTGGATATAAGCTATTGGCAGTACCATAATACCACTCTTCTACTGGGATAAGACCTACCTTAGCGCACCATTGTTGAACTTCCCTAGCACTAAATTCGTGAACTACACCGTCAACATTAGTTAATGTTACACGATATATTCGCACTTTAAAGTGCTTTTCGTGAGTATACTGTTCTCCTTCTTTAGGAGGCATACAGCCATAGTCATAATTCTTTTGGATATAGCCACCATTAGGTAAGAAACCAACGATTTCATAATATGCAGTCATACCTTTAGACAAGCAAGGTTTAACTATTTTATCAGCTTCCGCCCAAACGTCACACCCGTAGAATCCAGGAGTAACATTCTTATTATAGAACTGATTCTTTATTACCGTTCTAGAAGCATACAAATAGTCATACTTATTGAACTCTTCTCCAGTAAGCCATTTAGCGATTTTCTGTTTCCAGTTCAGATCTTGTTTACAAAGCACATAAGCTGATATACCAGAAGTTCCGTGAATTTTCTCAGTAATACTGATTAAATCATTTGGATGAATTACATTAGGACATTTCTTAATAAGAGTTGTGTCGTAGTGGAATCTAAATTGTTCATCAATGACCTTGCTGATTCCTTTGACTTTCTTCGTTTGGTTGTTACGTGGAGTTCCCCCTTGTCCCTGTTGTCTCTTGGGAATGTACTTTTTGTTAATCCAAAATTCTTTGCCTTCATGTTCTACAATATCAAATTCAATACCTTCTTCAACTTCAATCTCCTTATTAGTCACAGACATTATATAGTTCTGAAACTGGACTACTGGAAGAATAAAACCTTCAGACAGCTCATTCTTTAATCTGATAGCTTTTACTCTACCATTATCCTCAAACATACCAGTTTGTTCTGGGTCATTGTTTAATTCTTTATGACGATAAAGATTACAATATCTCAGAAAATCTGGATTTATACAACAAGCTGTTGGAAAATATACATATAGTCCTGGCTGAGAATCAATCCCAGTAATGATATTGAAACCATCAATGGTACAACACTTAAGTCTAGTAACTTCTGGATTACTATGCGCTCTGAAATTTTTAATGTCTACAATCTTCGCCAAATAATTTACATTGGCTCTTTTACTCTTAGATAACTTCATTTATTCTCTATTTAAAATGGTTCTTCTGTAGTTTCTATAAATTCACACATAAAGTTAGCATATACCTGAGCCTGTGTTTCGTTAAACTCATTATTAAAGTAAAATTGAAACACATGGAATAATTCGTGATAGAAGGTATTTCTTATCTGTTCGTCACTAAGAGAAACCGTTCCATCATGTTCAGAATTAATAGTTCTAGCTAACTTAATGGTATTAGTAGCATCACAGAAATAACCATAGTTATTGTTTGGAAGAGAATCTTCTATGACTACAGTTATTTCTTGATTAGCTACTTTAAATTTATCTGGAAGCTTTCCTCCCTTATTCAATTTCGTCATAGTAAGCTGAATATAGCTTATTTAAATAATTTACAAACTCCTCTTTGCTCTCAAATAAGTTATCTACGTCTGGAAGCTTTACCTTGTTGGCTATTCCATCATTATCATAGTACACAATGTCTATACCACTCACACTATGACACATCGTATCGCACATTCCAGCAAAGATTAGAATGTCATTTTCTGATAAGTAGTTACTCAACCAGGGAAAATCTTTATTATCGTCTACATGATGTCCATAATACCCACAATTCCAACTTTTTCCCTCTGAGAACTTACCAGAGTATTTGCTAACATAGGATAATACTAGTAAGAGAAGTTCATCTTCTTCAAAAGAACTCTTGTCAAATTCAATAGTATCTCTCATATAATCCCCATCGTTTGCATCGCACTCCACATATACTATATACAATTCCCTATTATTCGGAATAATGGAGTATTTAGCTTTCTTCAAAATATCAAACTTTTTGTATTTCATCGCGTATCAAGTACAATAAAATTATCACACATTTTTATAACATTCACTCTTATTCCTCCTTTTAAAGCTCGTGTATCACACACTTCATACTTTTCTTCTAGGAGAGAGGCGTCTTCTTTAGTAATCTTTACCCAATAGACACCATTTTTCTGTTTAGAACCATTCCATATCAGATGCTTTACTAGCCAGATATAGCGCTTCTCTACATCATTCATTGTTAATAATAGATTTATAGATTTTCTCAGACTCCTTTAGGAACAACTCTGATATGTTTTCGTCAGTAGTAAATTCTTCCATAAAGATTCTTCCGAATTTTATATTGATAATATTCATAGAAGCCATAGCTTCTCCATAAACCCAATCCTTGAAACATACATTACTAGCTTCTATTCCAGTATATGTAAGTTTCCTGAGCATACATATAGAGCATATTTTCTTACACTCTTTTCCTATCTCTACTAATTCAGTTAATTCATCAGGACTAGCCTCTCCTATATCTCCAATCTTACTTAAATAGGCTGAAAATTTGGATTCTGACTCTCTGTCCTTGTAATACACAACAGAGTATACCCCACTAAATCGTGGGGCAGATTCTATGTCTAGAACAGCTATTTCAGAATCAGTAATAAATACATCGTCTATGTAATTAAAATAGACATTTCCTAGAAGAGTAGAATCTTCAAACTCAGTCGGGCATAACATTGCATATGCCTTTGTCCAGGTTTCCTCTTCTATATCCTGAACCTTGTGAGACATATTAATCATTCCTATTTCGTATAAACTACACTCATCTGGAACTTGTAATTCCATATCGGCATAGTTACCTCCATAGTAGTACTGTCTGTAGTTAATCTTTTTCATTTTTACTCATAGTCACGAATACACTTTAGAACAGGCTGTAATGGTGTTCCTTCATCAGATAGATAGAAATACTTAACAGTAGCCATCTTTCCAATAAGCTCTTTAAGTCTTTCTCTATACTGCTGCTTAAGCTCTCTAGAACCCATCGGCTTAGCCTTAAATTCTATACCATCTTCAGTTATTAACGTAAAACACATATCCTCTTCTCGAAGACCTTCTGATAAGCCAGTAATTTCAAACTCTGCATCTTTGTAGAATTTAAATTTTAGCATATCATTAGTACGCTTGCCGAAGCCATACTCTTTATCTGGATTTCTACATACTACTCCTTCCCAACCTTCTGAAACATATTGGTTGTGCAGTTTCATAATATTCTCGTACCCAGAGACCTTTTCCTGCGGGACTATTTGCAATTGTAACTCACCCTCTTCCCAATCTTTATCTGGATTAAATCCAAGATTAAGTTCTTTCTGAAGCTGCTTAAGAATTTCAAGCCTATCAGAGAACTTCATACTAGGAATCATTATATCGTAAACATAATATTCAAGCCAGTCGCAGTCAACTGCGTTTTTCTCAAGACGAGCTGCTCCACTGATTTGTTGGAGACTTTTACCATGTCTATACAACTCTCCATCAAGAATGTAAGTGGGATGATTCCTGAAGAACTCAAGCAATCTCTCATTGTTTCGGATATGGCTTGTTGAATAGTCATAATTTCCCCCACCTCTGGAAGCAGATAGAATCTCACCGTCCTTATAGTAGAAGGAACACCTAACTCCATCAATTTTTCTGCTAGCATACCAATACTTAACCTTATTGATTGAGGATTCCTTAACTTTATCTGCAGATTTTGCAAGCATGTGCTTTGCAAATCCATTCTGGTCGGTTTTAATGTCTCCATAAAATTCTTCCAATTGAGTTTCGCTATAAGTTTCGGGATCGTTCTCTAGCTCCTTGTAACCCTTATCTAAATATTTCTTAAGCTCAGACTTAAACTGCAACTCAAGTTGTTCTCTATGCGTTCTACCAGCTTTTCCTTTAGTAATGACTATTTCTGGTTGCTCTGTCATCTTTCCATGTAGCTGTCCTGTAACTCTATTAATTACAAATCCAGCTTTTTCTTCATCCCACTGTTCTGTAGTAGATAAATATACAACTCTAAATTTGCCAGTTGAGGCTTTGCTTAACAAATATTTAATCATGAATAGTTACCTTATAATCATCATAGTCTAATACATCATCTAGTCCACTGTAGTCATATTCATTCTCGATTAAGGTTTTCAAAAGCTCTTCATCGCTAACGAACTCTTCCTCTATATATTTCTTTAGCCATTCTTCCTGTAAATCTTCTCCTAATACAATATTTTTGTGTACTGTAATAGTGACTACTTTCTTTTTAAGTTCTTCTAGTGTCATTTCTGATAGTCCTTAACTAAGTTCCACAAATCATCTATAGTATCAGTAGGAATTATATTTCCGTCTTCATCATAAGCTTCATTAGGAAGACTATTTTTGAATAGTCCAGGCTTCTCAAACAACCACCAATTAACCCAGTCCACTCCTTCATCAGAGAACAATTCCGGAAGTACTGTATTTAAGAATCCCCAACCGAGTTCGGATATAGGAAGTTCAAACAAATCAATTCCAAAATCAGACCATCTATCCAATTCCTTAGAATAGTTCTGGGCATTTTCAATAAGCTTTACAAATCCTTCTTTAGTCATAGTAGTAATTATTTTAATATTCTTTTTGTAATATCTGTCTTCCAACCGCAATCGCACTCCTCGGCTGCTATCTTAAATGATTCCTCTAGGTCTCCACTTTCCATATACTCTGCAATTAATATATCAGTGTCTACATCGTATTTATCAACAATTCTTTCAGTGACTATCTTAACTGCAACACCTTCGAGTTCGTCATAGATAACATCTTCCAACTTACTCATTAATTCATCCCATTCATCACTTAGTTTAGCTGTGGTAGACTTGCTGTCTTCTTCTCTCATAGTTTCTTCGAGTTCTAATATTTTAGACCTCAATTCCTCTTTAGTCATGGTACTTTTAATACATTTTTAACAACAATTTCCTTTTTCATCTTACCAAATTGCTTCTCGATTTCTTCTGGAATATTCACTCGTATATCCATTAGAGAAGTTAGATACTTGACTTTGTCTCTTGTATCATCAATAAAGTGATAATTAGTTTTGATTTGATTACTAATGTCCTCAACTCTCCGCATGAGACAAAGTATTAGGGCTAAATTACATAACCCCAATACCATTAATATCCATATCATACTCCGGTATGTCCAAATCCCCCTTCTCCTCGTTCAGTGGAAGGTAATTCTTCAACAACTTCCCATTCTATAGTTTCATGCTTAGCAATAACTATTTGGGCAATTCTTTCTCCATCAGTAATTCTAACTGGGACATTAGAAGTGTTCACTAATACAACTCCAATCTCTCCTCTGTAGTCGGCGTCAATGGTTCCAGGTGAATTAAGGACAGTAAGTCCCAATTTTAATGCAAGACCGCTTCGTGGTCGAACTTGCGCCTCGTAACCCTTAGGTAAAGCTATAAACAATCCAGTCGGAATCAAACATCTACCTCCGGGCTTTATTTCAATAGTAGAAGCAACGGGAATACTAGGAACTCTTCTATCAGTAAGATTTCCTTCCTTGTCTACCACAAATGGACCATTTGGATCTTCAATTTTACTAATAGCTACAACATCAGCATCGAAAAAGAATTTCTCAGGCTTATTGTCTACTAACTTAATTCTACTAAAGTCTCCTCTAATATCTATACCTGCTGATAAGGGAGTTTCATACTGAGGAAGTTGATGTCTTGATTTATTAATTATGAGTACTTTCATGTAATAAAATAAATTCAGTTAAATAAAATCTTGCATCTATAACACACTTAGGAACTAGTCCTTCTAGGCTTAAATTAGATCTTAGGGCATCTCTTACAACAGTAGCCGATATACCTTCTTCTACCTGTTCTCTTGCCATGAGAGTCATTGATATATAACCCTTCAGCATAAACTTTGGAAACCATGTTGTAATAATTTCGTATCCATCGCTATAGTAGATATTAAAATGGACTCTTTTATAATACTAACTATGTTAGCATATAAATAGAATCCCCAATCCTGAGAGTTATCAGACTCATCAGTCAAATCATTAAGAGGCTGAATGATACATCTACTAAGTAAACCTTCGTCCTCTAAGGCAGTTTCTAGTAATTTTATCCTAACCTTTATAGGAATAGGATTACGCTTGTTTACTTTATCAGCACTACCAACTAACAAAAGAACCTTATCGTTCTCTGAACAAGCTTTTTTAATTAAAGCTAGGTGCCCATTGTGAATGGGCTGAAACCTAGCTAAAATAACTCCATATTTCATTTCTGATCTTTTGGTTTTATCTCTGTTGTTTTAATTATTTCCCTAAAGTCGAGCAATTTCCAGTTCTGCCTCTTATACTTCTTATGGTCTTGTGAAAAATCTTTTAAATCAGATTTGTTACAGAACAAAGCAAAGGCATAATCAACAATAATCTCAGAAATCTTTTCATAATTCTGTTCCTTGTTTGTAGTCAGGTTGAGAATTACATCATCAATCTCTAAGTCTGGACAATTATACTTAGCTGGAATATAATTTTTGTCGTTGTAATATACACAAACGATGTTAGTAAATTTTCTTATCATACACTTAATTCGTAGAGTCTTATTGGAGTAAATTCAAATATAAACCACTCTCCATCTGCATCCTGGAACATACTAGAGTCCCAATCTATCATGGTAATTCTCTGTATTATCTTAGTCGGCTCACTATCAATAATTAGAGGAAGCTCAACCTTAAACGCTCCAGTTATCCCTTCGTACACTTTACCAGCGCCTGACCTATGACTAACTTTAATCATTCCGTGCTTGGAGTGCAAGAGATTTTCTTCTTCTTCAGTAAAGTCCTTGAAGATATTCTCTTCAAGTCCTTTTATCAGAAGTTTCTTCCTTTCAATAATATCTTTAACCTTCAATTCTACCATACACTACAGGATTATTTAATGCTTTCATTATCTCTTCTATGGTACAAGTATTAGCTTCACTGTAGAATGCCATTACTGGAGCTGCATCATTATCAATTAATACAGCAAATGGAGTATGTCTAGCGCTAAAACCTCCCTTAAGCTTGAAGGCGTTTTTACGTTCCTTAAACAAGCCTTCATGGTAAGTTTGTAATTCTACTAAAGGATATTTAGAAAGAACCTTTTTTAATTCGTCAACCAGATGTTGACTGTTATCATCATATGCAACCTTAAGAATCATTTCCAAAAACGTGATGTTATGTCTTTAACTATGGGTTTTCCACAGCTATTATCTATATGAAGCATAACTTGATTAGTTGTCTTACTATTTAAAGGCCCGTTTTCTTCAATATATGGACCTAGCTTGATATAATCGAAATGCTTCATATTCACGTGCTCTGATAGTTCTTGTCTACCTGAGTACCATGCCACTTTTAAATTCGGATAATAATCTTTAACAAAACTAGCTAACACATTTACTAAGTGAGGGTCAGAATCCCCTCCCATAAATGCTATACACGAAATACCATCTGTAATTAGTTCGTCTAGATGAATAATGTAATCATCAGAGAACCCCTGCGGATATTCAATTAATGGTTTACCTATATCTTCGGCTAGGTATTGACTATGACATCCTTTACAATGACAAGGACAGTTAGATATATTTATAGCTAATGTAATCTCATCCGGAATTTCCTGAAAGACTACTCTGGCATCAACATATTTAAGCATACTCCTCAATCTTTTTAGTTTCTGTATCTAATATAAAAGGTCTTCTTACGTCTAAGCAAGCAAACTTGTCAGTAATAATGGGTTCTGATTCCAATTGAGTATGCCCAAATATTTGATAATATGTAGACTCTCTATCTCCTTCTCTGACATCGCTCCATACCATACTGCCTGTATTAGACCACCCTCCTCTCATACGAGATACTTCCCATAGGAAGCCAACTAGAAAGTCCTCAGGCTTAGTAATTAGGTCAGTAATAGTAAAATCCATACTCTTTAACCAATCATTAGTAACTCCAGCATGAGTATATAGAATACCTTCCGAGAAGTATTTGAGTTGGAATAGAGACTTGAAATTCTCAAACATTTCCTTAATTAGCTCTGCATTAGCGTAATCATACCTAGAAGCACTTCCGAAATCATAGCAATAAGCACAGTCGTGATTTCCAAGGAGTAGTATTACCTTATCGGGATTATCAACTTTGAATTGGATAATCTCTTTAAACTCCTCTATCGCATTCTCTCTAGTAATACCTTCATAACCATATGGGTCGAGGTAGTCCCCTAAAAAGACTACCTTATCCACACTATTAATCTTCTCTTTTGCTTTTCTCCAGAATGGTCTACCGTGAACATCTGGAATAATTAAAACTTTACTCATACACCTTTATCAATTCTATAATGTGCTTTTTCATCGTATTTCCACGCATTACATCTTTCTTTATTTCCTCTACAATAATACCCGAAGTCTGCACAAGTCAAGCAATCTTTACATAAGTTTTCTTTAGCATATTCAAGATATATTTGTCTCTTCTTTTCTTCGTCATTCCCATAAAATACTAAGGTATAAACGGTTCTATCAACTGAGCATCCAGGTCCTGCAAAAGTTTTAGCTTGTCTAGATACTATATGAGATAGATTAAAATGTTTAATAACTTGCATTTCATTAAGGAACTTCTCCAGCTCAGCAGCTGTTCCTACAAACTCTTCTATTTTATACATTTTTTGAATATGTTCTTCTTTCAGCTTCTATTCTTCTATCCTTACCAAAAGCAGTGATAGGTCTTAGATAGCCAATAATTCTGGTATATTGAGTAATATGTTCACTTCCACATTTAGGACATACCTTAATGGGAGCTTTCACAATATGTTTACAATCCTCGCACTTACTATTAGGAATATTGAACGTGAAGTAATTAGTTCCTTGCTGAATAGCAAAGTCTATAAGCTTCAAGTATTGCTCCTTAGACAGATGTTCCTCCAAGTTAATGTGAGCTGCACTACCTCCATCTGTATACTGATAAGTCTGCCTTCCATGAAGTATAAACTTATCCAACACTGATGTATCATCATGGGCATTATAGAAGTAACTATTGTATAGATTCCTATCTTCAGGAACCCAATAGCCATCTGCTTTATCCCATTTATAATTCTTACCACCAAGTCCCTCTGCTGGAACGACTTCAGAATTAAATAAGAAGGGGCGCTTTTTGTCATGGATAGAATGAAGTTTATTCTGCTCTTTTATTGTTCCAAGTATGAGCTGTAAAAACTCAAAATATTCTGGATTATTAGATACCTTCATTCCTAAGAACTCAGCAGCTTCATTCAGACCATTTAGCCCAATAGTACTATATAGGTCTTTGATGTTTATATAACCTCCATTTGAAGAAGCAAACATCTTCTTATCCTCCCACTCATAGAGCATGGTCTTATAGGTAATGTGATACTTGTATACTCTCTCTAGAATATCTATTAGATATTTTTTGAGTAGGGCAACATTATCTTTACAATGCAAGAGATTTTTGTCTCCATCTTCACTCCACCAAGTAGTTTCTTGTCTAGCCCAATCTTGGACAATTCTGTTAATATTCAGAGTAATAACATTACAAGAACCTGTCTTTACACCAGTCATACCAGAGGTAGGACTAAATGTATTTTCAGCTAATTCATTACGAAGACGACAACAAGATGCAAGACTATCTGCACTGTCTGAGATATAGGTAAAGAAACTATGACCTTGAGAATACATTTCTGCACATAAGTCTTTATAGTTCTTATCTATAATGTCTTTGCCGTCATGCACCATAGCAAAGGTTTCTACTGGAAATGTCAGAACTTGTTTCAAGCGAAGTTTATTAAACCAAGACATGAACAATCTCTGTAAAGTATCAATTGCTACCCATTCTGGCTTAGTTCCGTCTGGATAGTAAAATTCTCCAAATAGAGATTCAAAATAGGTCTTATCGTAGTACGAAACATTAGTAAAGGGAGATTGATAACTTCTGTTTCCAGCAGGTTGATTAATTCCCCAAACAAACTGTTTAAAAGCTTTAAGGATGGAGTCTTCGATAGTTCTCTTAATAAGAGAATGTTCCGAAGTACATATACAATCGAGCTTCTCATACCACTTTTCTCCGTATTCAGCAATAATATAATAGTTAAGTGCAATAAAATAGCTACCTACAGCAACTGCTCCTTTACATTGAGAAGACAATAGAAATACTAAGTTAGTAACCTGTCCACTAAATGACTGCAAATCATTAGGAGGGCCAGGAGTAACTCCGTCAATATTACCTACTCCCTCTAACATTAGAGGATATAACGAGACTGCCATACAATACTGTTTAAGTACTGATGTAGAAGCCTCATCGTGAGTATAAATAATATGACTGTCTAGGTCTCTAGAATATTGAGAAGAGAGTTCGGGATAAAGAAGCTTTAATTTCTTCTTCATACGATAGCGCTGAATTTCTCTGTTCTCGCGCTTTCTATCTTCACTCTCTAATGTAGCAACGTTCTTAGATACAACATTAGCATTTCCATCTGTTTCAGATGAAGTAGCTGCATTTTCGGAACTATTAATATAGTTATCTTGATAACTAATCTTAGCTATGATTTCTCTAAGTCTAGATTGTTCACTTCTATACTGAGAATATGCTGAGGCTACATCATCGTAACCATAGTCCCTCAAGGTTTCTATTACTACGTCCTGAATCTCTTCTATAGTAATGCCGTCCCATAAATGCATATCAGCCACCATAGCTGTAATGACTTCTTTATTTTCTTCAGGACAGCAAGCATTAAATGCTTTAGATATTGCTTCTACTATCTTATTACCGTCAAATTCCTGTAAACTTCCGTCTCTCTTTACTACTTGCATATTAAATACCCATTACGTCCTTAATTAACAATGTCTTCTCGAATTTATTTACTAAGTCTCTCTTATCCTGGGTAATCAAGTCAGTAAATGCGTTATACACGGTAAATCCATCTACAACATTGTCTGTTGTATAATACTTAGATTTTTCATCATAAAACAAATCTTTATAAACATCAATCGGAGCAGATTCAGCTAATTTTACAGAACCAAATCCCATGTTGATTTTAGAATTGATGCAGTTGTCAACCCAGTGACCTAGGTCAGCATATATATCATCTTTCTTATACTCCATCTCTGAAAGTTTCTTAAGCATTAAGTTGGTTTCATCTGTCATCGACATAGCATTTCTTAAGAAGCTATAGTTAATAGCAGATTCTGGCTCTAGCTCAGAAACATTTAACATTTCTGGATTAAATACACACAAGTTTAGACAAGCCATATTTAAAGCTCCTACATAGAACTTAACTAATGGTTTACGAGTATCAAGGGCATAAATCATACTAATTACTCTTTTATGATTATCCCAAGCATATTCGTCCGGCAAAACACCTTGAATCCAAACTCTATTGTATATTACATCATCAAAATTAATCTCCCCATCTTTAGTAAGCGATATTTGGTCAGCAGGCTTAGCATTAATGATAAAATTATCAGTCATTTTAGATACTCTATCTATAAACGGAGTTACATAGGCTTCAGTAGTAAAATACTCTTTATCCTTAATTCTAGTTGCTTTCCCTTGCATCAATTGTTCAATCGTCAATTCCATATTTAAACATTATTATAGTAAATCTCCTTTAATAGGAGGTCTAATCTAAAGTGTTCATCCAATGCTTTAACCCTATGCCTTAGAGAATACATAGCTAATTCTGCAAAACTCTCTAATTCTGGTTCTTTGTATGCTTTGGAAGGTGAAACTCGAAAATATTTGCGCCATAAGGGTTCAAATTTTTCCATTAGAGTATCTATTTCTCTTCTCGGAATGTAGCAAAAATACCTTGCCGAATCGAGGAATACTCCATTGAAATTATCTACTCCTAAATGAGTACTAGTATCATAATATACGTTTCCTAAATACATCATAGCCTGTAATAAAGACCTATGTACGAAAACAGAGTTAATACCTATATCTCTTTTAGTTTCTTGAAGAATCCAGAACTTGACATTCCGGTTTTCATCATAGAACCTAACTATTCCATCTGTAGGTTTTCCCGCGATGGATTCTTTTCTTCCGATTATTAGAGGATTAACTAAGCTAAAATAGTTATAGAAATGATTTTCTATTACATCTTCAAGCACACAACCTCTGTTTGTATAGAAATTAATTCTAATCTGAAGTCCTGTTATAGGAGTAAATTCCATTTAATTGTTAATTAGTTGTTACACTTCCATAATTAAATTACGTTTAATATCTATTAAATATCGCTTATCTCAAAATAAAAAAGGAAGACCACCCTTAGGCAATCTTCCTTTTAAACGTATATCTTTCAAGAAATTAGGCTTCGATACCGAAAGCTAACCAAGTACCATTCTTGGTATTCTTAGAAGGAGTATATTGTGCAGTTGCTACTACTGCTTGTCCTTCAACAACATCCTTAGTTTTCACCAACTCAGCATTTCCTTTATACTTACCGCTCTTATACAATTCTTTGATTGCGTTCTTAGCGTCAGCTTTGTTAGTATCAACTTGGCAAACAACAGTCTTAGTTTCTTTGTCAATCCACTTGTAGAAAGTCTTAAACTTACGCTTTCCATCACCTTTAACATCGTCAATCTTGTACGGACGCTCACGAGTGTCTGCAACAGACGATTCAATAGTAATCAGATAACCAGCACCGGGGCAGTTCTTGCCTTTCTTAGCGAGATATTCAAGCATAAACTCTTTTACATCACGCTCAGTAATACCCTTAGTCTGTTTAGCTTTCCAATTTTTGTAAGCCTGAGTTGCATCACCATTTACATGGAATAATGTGCTTTCAACTTGTGCGATTGCTGCTTCTTTGCTTTCTGCTACTACTTCTACTTTCTTAAAATTCAAAATCGTTGTACTCATAATAAATAAAATTTTTAAACATAAATCATTAACATATAATCTGAAATTATTTTTCCGTATCTAATCAGTATTGTTTCCCCTTACTGATGTAATCAATTATACTACATCATACATAGAAACCCTAATCTTCAAATGTTAATTTTATGTTAAAGGACGTTAAAATCCTCTTAACTAAAAATCTCTTAAAATGGTACATAATTGTCTAGCAAAATTTTGAGTTGTTTGGGCATATCCTTGGGCTTTATTCCAAAGTCAAGGAAAGTATTACACCCATACATTAAATCCTCGCAAATGGCCCCTAGGGACTTCAGGAAGGTATTTTTTTCCACCTCCCCAAAGTCGTTACCTACTTTTAGGAGAACATCATAACAAGTTACTTTTTGACCTTTTTTCCTTAACTCATTAGTTATATAACAAGTGAGAGCAATACAAGCTAGTTTATCTCCCATATTGCTATTTAGGTAATTTAAGGTAAAGTATTTGCTATAAATTGCTGACAATTTTTCAAAGCTGATATTTTGAAGGTCGTTCATCCAGAGAATAGTCTCTATAACCTATCTGATATGCTACATACTTCAATAGAGTTTTAAACTCATGAAATCCCTCACGTAATTCTCCATAAGTAACCGGTCTAACCTTACTATAAAAGTTTGGAATAGTAGAAACTACCAAGTAATTAGCTTGGATTTTAGGATTCTTTAGGCGATAGAACTTCTCAGCACATAGCTTCAGAAGATATAAATACATTGCAAACTCTCTACTGTAATGAAACTTCTTGATATTATTGTCGATTTCACTGACAATCTTACCAATAGTTTTTATATCATTCACTACAATAGTGTTAGTCTCCATATCTATGGTATAATTATCTAATTTGGACTTTAAGTGCAAAATGAACTTCTTGCCGTTGGGACAAGTAGCTTCCACGTCCAATAAAATAGCTTGCTCATTTTCAGAAATAGGTGTTTTAGTTATCCCTTCAGGATGTAAAAGTTTCTGTACTTGCTTATTGCTATTTAATGCAGCCACACAAGATTTTACGATTTCTAGTGACTTATTATCAAGGTATATAATTTCCTTATCCTGAGCCAAATCAAATTCTTTAAGCTGTCTATTTTTCCAATAATTGGTAGATGCTTCAATAACAGACTTAGCTAGGTCTTTGGTAAGTTTTCCTTTGTAATATTCAACTTTATCTGAAGCAGCCTTCACATCATCAAATTTTACATCTCCCTTAAGGAAAACTGGATAAAGCTCATTAGCCATCGCTCCCAACTTAGCAGTCGGTTTACCAATGTCTTCTGAAAGCTCAAAACTATCTGGCTGTAACACGAGTTCGTGTACGGCACTACCAAGCTCAAGTGCAGAAGAGAAGGTATTTTTAAATCCAGTGAAAAATTTATCTGGATTTCCATCTTGCCTAGGATTAATTAATCCTAAACGAGAATTACTTACATATCCACTATATTGCTCGGAAAAATACACCTTATCACTTATCTTCTCTAACCTTAGCGTGTCTAGCAGAGGTCTAAGCTTGATGTCTTTTAATTCCATCCTAAAGTCTCTAATTCTAATTCATATGCAAATCTAATTTCGTTAATATCTAAACTATAAATGCGAAATAATGGGTCTCCATTCTGATTATGAGGTCTGTCAATTAACAGGGCTGGAAGACCAGAATTGATAGCCATTTGTACATTACTAATACTATCATCAATTAATACATCGCATTTGCCTTTTATCAAGTCAGCCTTATTTCCATGCTGATAATACATTTGATAAATAGGTCTTATGGGTAAATTGTATTTAGCTAGACAATTCCTAGTATAAACCTTACTGTTTATTCTCTTTGTGGCATAAATATATGGTTCAAAATTTGGTTTCTCTAGCAAGGGTAAATTTTCCCAAAACTCCTTATTATAGCGAAGACTTACTACGTTCCGTGTAATTACGTGTTCAACTAAATCAGATTCCCTTGGAAATAGAGCCTTGTAAGCTCCCCAAAAGTCAAAGATAGTATCATCCAAGTCTAGTGCTATTCTCAATGGATTACATAAATTCATTTATCTCAGATACTTCTCCTAAATATATCCCATGTTTATCGGCAAGTTCTTCGCAGAAATCATCATAATCCAGAAGATCATCTAAATCGTCGTACTTATTTATATACATACTCTTTATTTTTTCTTCACAATCCTCGTAGCTTCTAGCTACCACTTTACCAATTCTACAGACTTCATCTGTATGCCATGGAAATAAATATGTGTTCATAACTCGATTACTTCAATAACATTTAATCGCTTCTTAATTAAAAGTTCAAGGTCTTCTCTATCCACGTAGACAAAGTGACTCTTTTTCAAATCAGATAATGTAGAGTCAAATTCTAGAGAAAATGCTTCCTCAGTTCTCCAATTCTTCTTAGCTGTCCTCAAATAGAGGGCATACTCGTCATCAAAGTCATTAACTACACAGTTCTTAATCGTAGGAATTGGACCTTTAACTATTAACTTTTTCATTTCTTAAGCAATTCATAAAAATATTCTATAGGTATTACAGCTACTTGACCCACGCTAGGTGCCCCGTTCTTTCCTGCCTTCTTCCAACATATACAGAACGGTTTAGATTTATCACTACAAGCGTCCCTAATGTCAAAATAGTTTGGCATATTTTGGGTAAACTTGGCTTGGATATTAACTGGAAGTTCATTGTTCATATCAACAATATCTATTTTGTCAGCATCAGCCAGTTTGTTCTGGCTTCTACTAGATACACATCCTTCATATCCAACATCTCTCAATTTATGAATTATTTCTAACTCATATTGAGAACCTTTTTGTTTACTTTTCTTCGCTTGCTTACTTCTTCTAACTGCAGGATCTGCCCATTCAAAGGTAATTCCATCTTTCGATTTAGCTCCAGAGCCAGGTTTATTAGCCCTAGCTTTAATAGAGTTTATCTCTAAGCCAGTTACTTCTGAGGCTTCTTCTATAGTTTCGAAGGTTTTCTTTTCTCCATTTTTAAATGTAGCTGTAACACTTGTATTAGTCTACTTTTTCATTCCGTTTATTCTATTTATTTTTTCATTAACTTTACATCTCTAGGGTTTCTCTAGTCAATAACGAGTTGCTCATTTATAAAGTCCAATAAGTCTTGTGTATTTACACACGCTCCGGCTGGAAGCTCACACCTATATACTGTCTGTCTAGGAAATTTGGATATTAGTGCTTCTTCGTCTCCAGAAATAAAGTTTTCTCCAGTATCATTAATTACTACGTAAAATACCATTTCTTTTAAATTTGTCAATAGTTAACTTAATCAACTCCTGAGTAGCTTTTCTTCCATAGTCCCTATAGTAATCACTTATATCCTTAGCTCCT
>CALEBD010000407.1 GCA_937944945.1 uncultured Clostridium sp.
TAAATTTGTAAACTTTATTTTCTTTTTCTTCTTCTTAGCCATCTCCACACCCCCTAAAACACTTGGTTATATTATAATTTGTTTTTTTTAATTCTTTTTCCTTTAAATTTCCTCAAAACAAATTATTAAAAATACAAACAGCATATAGTGTTTTTTAACATAATTTAATATTTTTATACAAAAAAATTACTGCAAAACAATTTAAAAAATCATTTCACAGTAATTCTTGTATAATATTAATTTCTAATTTTTGAATGAATGTATTGGTGCTGGTATTTTTCCGCCCCTATCTATAAAGTCTTTAGATGAGAATTTGTTTACTTTCATTACTGGAGCTCTACCAAGTAAACCTCCAAACTCGACCATCTCACCGACTTTACACCCTGGAGCTGGTATTACTCTTACGGCAGTTGTTTTATTGTTAATCATTCCTATGGCTGCCTCATCTGCTATCATAGCAGATATTGTTTCAGCTGGTGTATCGCCTTCGACAGCTATCATATCTAAGCCTACCGAACATATTGCAGTCATAGCTTCTAATTTTTCTAAACATAATGAGCCCTTTAATACTGCATCTATCATTCCTGCATCTTCTGATACTGGTATAAATGCACCACTTAGACCTCCAACTCTAGAACAAGCCATAACTCCACCTTTTTTAACTGCATTAAGTAGTGCTAATGCTGCTGTTGTTCCATATGCTCCAACAACTTCAACTCCCATCTCTTCTATTATATTTGCTACAGAATCTCCAATTGCAGGTGTTGGAGCTAATGATAAATCGACTATTCCAAATGGAATGCCTAATCGTTTAGATGCCTCTTGTGCCACTAATTGTCCCATTCTAGTAACTTTAAAAGCTGTATTTTTTATAGTATCTGCTACAACATCAAAAGATTCTCCTCTTACTTTTTCTAAAGCCCTTTGGACAACTCCAGGACCACTTACACCTACATTTATTACTGTATCTGATTCTCCAACTCCGTGGAAAGCTCCTGCCATAAATGGATTATCTTCAACTGCATTACAAAATACAACTAATTTTGCACAGCCAAATCCCTTTTTATCTTTTGTAAGTTCAGCAGTTTGTTTAATAACTTGACCCATTTGTTTTATTGCATCCATATTCATCCCAGCTCTTGTTGAACCTACATTTACAGATGCACATACTTTATTAGTACATGCTAAAGCTTTTGGTATTGATTTTATCAATATTTCGTCGCCTTTAGTATATCCTTTTTGACATAAAGCAGAAAATCCCCCTATAAAGTCTATTCCTAACTCTTCGGCTGCTTTATCTAAAACTTTTGCAAAAATTATATTAGCTAACAACAAAATCTGTGATTTTATAAAATCTTATGATATAATTATCCCAGTTACAAATTCTACATAGTCTTTATCATCACAAGCCCCTGCTATTATAGATATAGGTGTTACAGAAACTCTTTTATTTACAATCGGAATTCCAAACTCACTTTCTATCTCTTGTCCTACTTTTACTAAATCTTTAGCACAAGTAGTTATTTTTTTATATATTTTTTCTCTTGCTTTTTCTCCATCGGAATCAATACAATCAAGTAAAGATATACCCATTGTTATAGTTCTTATATCATATTTATAGTTTCTAGTATATTCTTAACGTTCATGATTTCCCTCCGAATTAAATTCTATGCATTTTATTAAAGATTTCTTCTCTTTGAATTCTTGTCTCTACCCCTATAGATTCGCCTCTTTTTTGTAAAGCTTGTTTAATTTCTTCAAAAGATTTAGGACTTTTTTCTAAATCAACCATAACTACCATTGTAAAAAACTCATCCATCAATGTCTGTGTTATATCAATGATATTGACATTTAATTTAAATAATTCATCAGATATTGCTGCTACTATTCCAACCTTATCTCTACCTATTACAGTTAAAAATGCTTTCATAGTTTGATTCCCCCTTTATATTGATGATTTAATTCTATGCCTCTTTTTACTCATTGTCAAACATGACGTATATATTTTAATTTCCTATATATAAAAAAAGAATGCCCTATATAAACCGAGGTTTATTGTGGCATTCTTTTTGCAAATTAAATTTAATTATTTAAATTCAATATTATTTTTATTAACACCAGCAGAAAGTACTTCAAAAATGAAAGGTCTTGTAGATCATTTAG
>CALEBD010000408.1 GCA_937944945.1 uncultured Clostridium sp.
CATATAAATATACTACTCTATACAGCACTACCCTAACTTCTAAATTATGTTTGATAACAAACAAATATATTTTGAGCTTATTATGATGTTTAAGTTATTTTTCTTACCATTTATATTTTTTTATATTCTGTACTTTCTTACTATTATTACTGTAGACAACAAAAAATCAAAGTTATATGAAATTTTAAATTGATTTAACTAATATAAACAAAAACTTAACAAAAACCTCTCTACTTTCATATATTGGCTAATATATGACTTTAAAAGGAGGTATACTCTCTATGAAAGATATTAATCGTAAAAAATGGGCTAAAATTGAGATGATCGGTTTAATCCTTGTTATTTCAAGCTTCTTAGCGCTTATATTTTCACCAGACAGCTTATCAAATCTTTTTAATTGTATTACGGCTCAAGTATTTCCAATAGTTGTTGATGTATTTCTTACAAGTGATGTAGGTATAGCTATAGTTGTAAGTGTAATTGTAGGACGTATCTTAGAACGTTTTGGATTCACAGATGCGTTAATTCGTCTATTCTTACCTATTATGAAAGCAATGAATATAAATCCATCAGTTGTAATTCCAAGTATTTATAATATATTAGGAGATATAAATGCATCAGGAAAAGTTGCTGGACCTGTACTTGTTAAAGCTAATGCAACAAAAGCTGAACAAAAAATTGCTGTAGCAACTATGATACAAAATCCACAGTCTTTTGCTACATTTGTACTTGGATTAATAGCTCTTAGTGCTTTTAAAATAAATAGTTTACCAGTTGTTCTTTTATCAATATTTTTGCCTCTTCTTGTTGTACCATTTCTTTTATCAAAAACTGTATATAGAAATACTAAAGGTGTTGAATTAGAAGAGCTTCCTAGATTTACTCCTAATACTCCTGTTATGAAAGTTTTGTTTGATTCTGGAATTGAAGGCATGCATCTATTGCTATTAGTTATAATACCTGCAGTTGCTGTAGTATTTTCTTTAATTGGGGTTCTAGACTTTATTGGAATATGGACTCCTATTCAACAATATATGGGTTCTGTTTTATCTGTATTAGGTGTTGAACCATCAAGTGGTATAGTTACATTTTTGGTAAGTCCAACTTTAGCAATGTCACAAGTGGCTGATTTAGTCGGTTCAATTGATCCTAGATTAGTAGTTGGTGGGTTTGTTCTTGCAAATTCTGGCTTACCTATTTCAGTAATATTAGGTCAAGTGCCTGTTACTTGGTCTGAATCAACAGATTTAAATGAGAAAGAGGCTTTAAATGCTGCTATATTAGGATGCATAATAAGAATTCTAACAGCAACTTTACTAGCATATGCTCTTACTCCATTTATAGTATAGTAGGTGATTTAGATGAGCGAAAATAAATTTGCATGTTATTGTAAAAAGATAGTTACTGTTTCAGAAAAAGGAACTATTAGAGATGGTGTAATTATTGTAAATGACGGTAAAATCGAGGATATTGGAACATATATACAATTAAAAGATAAATTAAATGACATATGTGTATATGAATATAAAGATAAAGTTATAACACCTTCTTTAATAGATTATCATTGTCATTTATTAGAATATGCTCCAGGTTCATTATATCCTGTCACAAAGGAAACTTATTTAGAAGCAGGTAAAGTATTGATGTTTAATGCTTTATTATCTGGAATAACTGCACTAGGAGAACAAATATGTGGCAGCCCAATTTGTGGTATTTCTATAGATGATTATATGAAAATAAAGAATGAAGTTCCTTTAAAAATTAAATTTTCATTAAATAGCATTACTATTGGTACGAATGAATTATCTAACTACACTTGTTTACATGAAAATAAACAAGTTGATAAATCTATTTTATATAGAGAGGATATTATAAGTAAAATATCTATAAAAAATGAATATCCTGGAGAGAATGTTTTTATTAATGCAACACCAGCTAATTTATCTGCAAAAGATGTTCCTAGAGCTGGTGAGATTATCTTTACAGAAAATCAATTACAAGCTATAGTAGATGTGTTTCATAGTAATAATAAAAAAATTGGTGCACATGTTGCAGGAAAAGAAGGAATAGATCTTGCTATTAAATGTGGGATTGATGTTTTACATCATGCTCATGGTATAAATTATAATCAAATAAAAATACTAAATAACAATAAAACTTCTGTTGTAGCTACACCTTTAGGTGGAACTCACCTTACTCCAAATCTCCCACAAGATATTTTTGATTTAGTAAGAGGTGGTATAGATGTATCAATTGCAACAGACGCATATCTTCCACCAGCATCATATTTAAACTTAGATGAAAATAAACTTTATGGTTCGGATGTATTGATGCTTATTTCTCATTCAAGTATGAAATTATTATTTAATAGTGGGTATGATGAAAATAGATGTCTTTCTTTATTAACAGCTAATCCTGCTAAAATACTTGGATTAGAAAATAGTATTGGAAAATTAGATATAGGTATGAGTGCAGATTTTTTAGTATGCGATGGTATACCAGGACTAGAAATTGTAGACAATAAAAATATATTAGAAGTTTTTATAAACGGTAAAAAGTTAATTTCCAGATAACAATTCTATATAAACTAAAATAACCACAAGCAAAAACCTGTGGTTATTTTT
>CALEBD010000409.1 GCA_937944945.1 uncultured Clostridium sp.
CGATAGAAACGGTTTTAAGAGATTTGTTGCAGCTTATATACCTTTAGAATCCAGTGTAAACTTGCACTATAGAAACGATGAACATTTTTCTCAAGATACAACAGTATCTACTGGCAATGCTCAAACTGGAGAGGCTAATATATATTTTTTAACAGAACCTGGTGCACTAAATACAAACTATACTCAAGGAAAACCTATGTATACATATAATTCAGCATATTCTAGTACTAATACCGCTAAAGGTTATATTCAAAGTTCTATATACGCTGAAGATAACGTAAAGAGTATGAATCGTATTACGTGTTCTGAAGTAAAGTCTATTAACGAATAGACAGATAGTTGGACTAAATTTAAATTTGCTAATTATTTAGATACAGATAGTACATATGGACCTGTTACTAATTTAAAAGTATTTAAAAACAGATTGTATTTCTTTTAGGATAGTTCTGTGGGTATAGCTTCTGTCAATGATAGATCATTAATTAATGACAATAATGCTGGAGAACTAGTATTAGGTACTGGAGGAGTATTAACTAGATATGATTATTTAGTTACACAAAATGGTAGTAGTATCATAAATGATAAAAGTATTACTAATTCAGAAACAACTTTATACTGGCACGATTTTGATAAAAATGTAATATGTTCATTGGGTAATGGATTTAATGAATTATCTAAAGTAAAACAAGTATAGACATATTTAAATAGATTACCAGACTCAGCTAGAAAAAATCCAGTATCATTTTATGATAAGAAATATAATGAAGTATGGTTTAGAATATACGATAGATGTTTAATATTTAATGAATAGTTAAATGTATTTACATCTTTCTATACTCATAATCCAAACTGGTTCTTCCCATTTTCTACTAGATTAGTTACTATTAAAGACAATAATTGTTACTATTTACACAATATGTATTACGTAGATGATAGCAAAGAGAAGGAAGAACGTATATCTTATGTAAGATTTGTAGTAAATAAAGATATAGCATATACTAAAGTATTCGATAATCAATGGTTTTCTGCTGAATTTGAAGATATTGGAGATGAAGAAAAACCTACATTAATAACAGATATACATTTTGAAACTAAAACTCAAGTGACAGATCCTATAGATTACAACAACATAGAAGTTAGAGAAGATAATTATAGATTTGCAATAAGTAGAGAAAAACAAGATAAACCTGATTTACAATAGCAAACTAATATGTCTTATGCTGGAAGAATGAGAGGAAAGTATTTAATTTGTAATTACACATTTGATTGTAATGATAACAAAGAGTTCAAACTTCCATATGTTAAAACAACTTATAGATATTCAATGTTATAATATGAAAAATAAGAAATTAAAAAGAGTTCCTCAATATGCTTTCGGCGCTGATGCTATTTCAAATTGGGGAAACATGAGTGGAGTAGATAAAGCAAATGTAGTTACACAAGGAGTTGGAGCTATAGGTAGTATGATAGGTAACGCTACTAGTAGATAGAAACCTACAGCAGCTGGTGTAATAGGTGGCATAGGATCTGGAGCTGCAATGGGCGCTTCTATTGGTGGACCTTGGGGAGCAGTAATAGGCGGAGCTATTGGTGGTATTACTTCAAGTATAGGTTCTGGTGGTTCTGTTAATGAGTAGACTGGTGAGTATGAATTACCATCAGGAATAGCTGGTCTATTTGGTCATAGTAAAAGTTATATACGTAATAAAGCTGGTAGAATTAAAAATGGTATTCAAGCTAGACAAATGTCTGAACAAGTATCAGCTGATTACTATTAGGAAAATGGATATAATGAATTAAGTTTATCTAAAGGTGGTATAGTACCATCTACTATGGCTTACTTAGATGATGGTGAGATGTTAAGAACACCAGATGGAACTATAGGATCTATACCAGAAGAAGGTAAACCTACAGATTCTAATTTGTTAAATGTACCTGTTGGAACTCAAGTATTGAGTGATAAATTAAAAGTTCCAGGAACTAATAAAACATTTGCAGAAATGGGTAAGAAATTGATGAAAAAAAGCAATAAGAAAGCTAATAATATATATGCTGAAAACAGTCAGATATTAAATGAAAGAAATAACCAAATAACTTATTAGAATTTATTAGAATAGCAAGAATCTATAAAGAATAAAAAAACAAATAAAAAACAAAGTATTCCAACTTATGAAGAAGGAACTTCTGGTGTATCTGGCAGAAAAAAAGTAAAACTAAAATATATATATGATCCTATGCTAGGTGGTTTTGGTTATATTGACCCCAACACAGGTGGTTTTGTTGAAATGAATGATGTACGCAACGACCTTCTACCTGATTCTATGTGGATTTAGAATTATAATGATTCTGATTAGATTGAACAACCAACTGTCCTAAAATAGGACACTGCTACTAAAAGTACACATAATGTTGGTAAGCGCGATTTTTTAAAGTTACCAAATAAAAAGATAAAGAAAAACACACCAACAATATTCAACGATCACGCTTTTGAGGTAGCTGGTAAAAAATACTAGGTTGGCGACACCTTTGAGTATAAAGGAAAACAATATAAAGTTACTGGAAACAACGAAGCTGTGCCAGTGAGTAAAAACGCTACAGATCCTAAAGAAATTGATGAAGGATTTAATTGGAACTTGTACAGAGATGTGTTTACTCAAGGTGAACCTAGAATTATAGGTCCGTCTGGAGCAGGGAGGTACTCTACTTATTAGTAGAATAAAACTACGAACAGTATACCAAATGCAAATGATCCTTATTTTATTGGAAATATGTACATGAATGGTAATTGGGGTGACCTTACTGTTGGCGAGCGACTATCTTCTATTAATCCCGACACCTGCTTTAGGTGTAATAGGCACTAATACTTCTGATAGTTATTCAATCCCCACAATAACTCAAGATACCTCAATACCACAGACAGCAGTTCGTAGCACTCCAAGTACAAAAAGAAGCACAGCACAAACAAGCGTACAACAGCCTGTTTAGGAACAAGTTACTGGACCAATACAACCTTTTAGTAATGATCGTCCATCTTTAACAGAATTAACTTCTAAACCAAGTAAAGTTTTACCCAAATTGAATATTGGTAGACCGTTTGTGTACAATCCTTCTCCAGATGATGCAGTAAGTAATGGATTAGATATGTCTTCTTTATATTCTACTGTAGCTACTTTAACTCCTCTATTTGACAGAGAACGTGCAGAAAAAGTAGATACCTATACTTATAATCCAGCATATGGTCCTACTGATTATAACATAGATCCTATACTTAGAGAAGCTACTTTAAGTGATAGAATTGCTAGGTATAATATGGCTAATATTAATCCTAACACTGGAGCTAATATGGCATTTGGTTTACAGTCAGCAGTTAATAGGAACAAAACTATTGCTAATGCTTACTCTACTAAAAATAATGCTGAAAATCAAATGGCGTTTAACAATGCCCAAATAGCTAACCAATGGGGGCAACAGTATGCTGATGCTAGACATATTGCTGCTACTGAATATGCACAAAATAAAGCAAATGCTAGAAATATAAATAGAAGAAATTTTGCTTCAGCTTTAAATAATTGGGGAGCGTCATTGAGAGATAAAAAACAAACAAGTATGGATATGGCAGCTTTGGAAATGTTACAACCCATGCTTAATTATGGTACAGAAGACAATGTACTTAATAGAGTTAATAAAATATTAAATAGAGTAAAAAATGGTTAATAGATACGATGAACCTGCTTCTTATGGTTATATTAGTCAATATGTACCAATACCGTTTGAAAAATTATACGCATTAGGTAAAGATTATGCAGACCAAAGAAAACAAGCAGAAAAAGAATTAGAAACAAATATTAAAAAATTTGGAGAATTTGTTTCACCTTCTAGTGTAGATACATAGAATTATTATAACGCTTCTATAAAAGTTCTAGATCCTCTAATACAAGAAGCTGCTGTTAACCCAAGTGTTATGAAAAACGCAGATTATCGAGCTAGATTACAAAATACTATAAACAACTTAGATTACAACTTGTTAAGTCAATATCAACAATCTGCTGAAAATCTTAGACTTCGCGAGCAAAATATAGCTAAGTTACAAGCAGAAGGTAGGTACGATGTAAACATGGACGACATTGACATAACTAATTGGAATACTAAAGATTAGGGAATAATGAATAATTTAAATCCTATTCGTTATCAATCAATTAGAGAACAAGTAGAACCTTATGTAAACAACTTGCAAGATTCGTTCTTGTATAGTAGAGGCGGATATAATTGGATTGGCGTTGATGCAGATACTGTAATAAGACAAGTAGATACCAATTGGTCATCCATACGCAATACCCCTATAGCAGAAGCTCATATAAAAGCTATGATGAAAAATGGTATGACCTTAGAGTAGGCTGAGAATGCTTTTAGAAATCAAGCTATGAATGATGCATTAGAATATGTTAGAAAGAAACCTGTAGTAGATCCATATGCTATGGCTGAATATTAGAATAGAGCTGCTATAAGATTAGCACAAGCTAGAAAAGGTAGTTAGGGTAAGCCTTCTGGTGCTGTGTTAGGACTTAGTGATATGCTAACTGGATAGTACTTGAAGCATCGTCAAAACATATTCAATAGAACTTTATCTAACGATAGTAGAGACGAACTATCAGATCCTAGTTTCCTTCAGAAATATCAAAAACTTACAGAAGAATCCTAGATTAATATAGACAATCTTACTAATCAAATTATGAACAGCAATCCTAAATTTGCACAAGCTGTAGAACTAATTAAACAAACTCTTATTGCTAAAGGACACCAAGATTCTGAAGAATTAGATCAAGTCGCGTTTCAAGCTGCACTACAATCTCCTGTAGTTAGTAATAAAGATAGAAATAAAATAAATTCTGCCATATAGTAGTATGAAGAATAGCATCAAAATATGATAAAAGAAGCAGAGGGTAGAGCCATGCAAAAAGCTTTTAATAAAACATTACAATTAGATCCTAATGCAAATCCTTTTAGTAACTTTAGAATGTACGTTGATGGTGGAGAGTATATGTACGACGAAAAGAAAGTACACGATATGTGGGAAGATGGGTTAAGAATAATTACACAACCAGTTGGACCGAATTTAAATCAAAATATGTTAAATAGCTTATTTGGATCTAATAAAAAAGTAAATGAAGAAGTAGGTTATATTATAGATCCTAATAAATTAATATCTCCCAGAAGCATTGTATTAGATAATCCTTATGTTACAAGCCTTGTAGAACAAGCTGGACACAAAATTAATGATATTAAAAATATGCATCTTGATAGAGATACTTGGGGTCAAGATAATTTTGATATAGAAGAAAGAATAGCCAAAGGTGATTTTGGTAAAGTAGCTATCGACAAGGTAGAAGGCTACATAGAACAAGGCAATACTAAAGGTTTACTTGTTAGTGTGAATGTACCTTATAAAGATATAGAAAACGCTTATACCTCTTGGTGGAGAATAGAAAATCCTAAAAATACTTTAAAAGACTATGGTTTTACTGTATCGGGAGCTCCAGAGGGAGCTGGAGAAGATTCCAGATGGTCACAAGGATACGTTACAGTAAGGATGGTTTTGGGTACTAGTGATAGTGATGTTGATAAAACTATGACAAATAGAAGCTATTAGAAAGAAACTGGTACGACAAATACAAAAGAAATGTAGATACAACAAGATGATGCGTTAATGAATTAGATAAATAACTGGACTCCCGGAATGGGATTTTAATTAATAATAAATATGTCATACATAGATTTATAGAACGCTACAAAAAATCCAATATTATACAGAAATAACAGCATTGGATTTCTGGATAAGGCTTACTATGAAAATAAGAACACCTCAGATTGGGCAGCAGATTATGATTTCATAGATTGGGCTTAGGACGCAACTAGAGATTATTATAGAAGTTTACAAAAAGGTTAGATGTAGACTTCTCAGGATAAAATGACAGTTAATAAATAGAACATTAATGATTCTTAGAAACTGTTAGAGTTGTATGATCAATTAGATCAAGTTGATTCTAAAGACCAAGTAGCTATTATTCAGAATGAAATAAGTAATATTACGGATTCTATGCGTAAGAATGGTAGTTGGTCATATTAGGCAGACCCTAATAGAGACCAATTACAAGGTATCATAAATGATAACCAAAAACAATATGACGAAAATTATAAACAGTATTTAGGTGATTTAGAAGAACTAAATTAGTCCTATAAGAACTATGATATAAGTCAGTACTATACAAGAAAGAGTAATGATGCTACCGCTGGATGGGGTAATTTTTTCTATAAAATGCCATCAACTATGGGCACTAGCAACACTAGCGCCCTGTATTAGACTACTAGTATGTTAGCAGGTTGGGGAGGATTCGTAGCAGGATCTAAATTAGGAGCAGCAATTGGAGCTGCTGCTGGACCTGTTGGAGCCGCAGCTGGTGCTGTATTAGGTGGTATAATTTCTATTGGCGCAGCTCAATTATTTGGCGGAATAACCTCGCGTGAGAATGAGTCCCACATGGAAGCATTTAATGGGTATTCTGAAAAAGTATAGCAACTAGCTGAAAAGAGAAATGTAGATCTACAACCTGTGATAAATAATACTAAGCAGCAATTAGCTAAAAAAGGTGTAGACGTTACTTATTTAAACGATAATGAAATAATACAAGCGGCATTAGCAGATGGCGATATCATATCAGGTTCTTCAGAATTTGATCAGATAGCTAAAGAAGCATATCTTGGAACTAGAAGAATATATGAGCAGAATAATGCACTTGGGTTTGGAGAAGTACTATCCGATTTATCTTATTTTATACCGTTGGGTAAATATCTAACAGGTACTGCAAAAACTGTTGGTAAATTTGCATATAAAACCATAGGTAGTCCATTTAAACAAGCAATGGCTAACAGAATGGCACAAGGATTACAGGTTGCAAATCTTGGCTCCAACCTAAGAAAAAAAGTAATAGCTGACAAACTTTTTGATTTTGTAACAGGTTCTGTATGGCGTAGCGCAGTGGAAGCGTCAGAAGAAGGTGCACAAAATGTAATTAATAAGAAGTATATGAACGATGAGTATGCAGACGATTATGCAAATTCATCATTTTATGATGCGTTGATAGATGGTCAATTGATTGAAGATACTGTAGACAATTTGTGGCTTAGAGCTAAAACTTTAGGAGCTGCTTTTAACATTAACCACGAATATGAAAACGATGCACAGCTATTTGAGGAGATGATGGGTGGTGCACTATTGCCATTCTTTAGTCCACAAGGTATGGTCGGTTCTGCTTTAAATGCTAGAAAAACATTCAATGATATTACTCAAAGTAAAAGAGTTGGAGATTATGTTGCTACAGCGTTGATGCAACAAGACGAGATTAACCGTAATTCTGATTTTTATAAAAAGATAAGGGAAGGTGTGAATAATGGCACTTATCTTGATATGTTAGACAGAATTAGTAATATGTTAAAACAAAAAGGATCTGATGGAAAAACTACGCAATACAATTTGGACACTACTGTTTTAACAAAAGATGGTTCTATTCCTAAAGATACTGATATTGACGAGTTTATAAACGAGTAGAGAGAAGAGTATAATAATTTGATTTCTCACAAAAAACAATCGGCTAAACAATTGAATGAATTGAATTTAGACGTAGAGGATGAAGATTTATTATTAGCTCTTTCATGGAACGCTAAAACTGAACTTTCTAAAGCTATGGCTTTGAAAGCAAAAGAAGGTTTAGTTGCCGGAAACAATGCTATTACTTTGCTAGAAAATGAAGATTTTAAAAACAAAGCTAAACAGCTTTTGAAGAAAGACAATTTGACAGACGCGCAGCTGTTACAAATAGCTACTCTTTTAATTGATAAACAAGTTCAGCAATATTATGATCGTTTAACAGATTAGTCAATAGCGGAAACACAAATTAAAGCTGCATTGACACAAGGTAGAATAAGTAAATATACTGGGTTATTTGATGCTACAAATAGTTTGAATCAAACATTGTCAGAGAATAGAAAATCTAAGAAGCGTATAAAAGATAATATCAGTAGACTAGCTAAAGAATTAGATGTGACAGAAGATGTTCTTAATGAATTAGATGAACATTTAATTAGTGATACAGAACTGTTTAAGAATATTCAAAATAATTCTAAAAATAGAGGTATATTGAATATAATATCTCCGCTATTGCAGGAGAAATCTGAAAAACTGCAAAGTGTTGACAAAGAATACATATCTTAGCAAATAACTAAATATAGATAGGCTCAACACATACAAAATAAATTAGCAGACGCAGTTAATGAAGCTTCTAGAAAACACAGCGAAGACGTTGAAGAAATTGATGAAACAAAGTCTCCTAAACAATTAGAAGATGAACTTACAGCATTACAAGACGCTCAAGTTACAGAACAACAACAGTTAATATAGCAAGATATAAATAATACTATATCGCAGTTTGAAACTTTGTTGAGTTCAATACCACAAGAAAGTGTATTGCACAATATTGTTGATGAAGTAAATAAAGGCAGAGATCTTGTGGGTACAGATGCTTTATCTTACGCAAGATACCTTAAAAACTTAATGAATAAACTGTCTAAAAGATATACTGATAAAAAAGACACTGAAGGTATATCTGACCAAGATAAATAGAATTTGGATAAGTTACAAAAAGCTGCTAAACACTTAGGCAATCAATTAACTAGATTGACGGATTTAGTAGACGAAGATAACGCTAGAACATAGAGACACAATCCCAATTTTCCTAGTGACTCTACTGTGTGGTTTGATGAGAATGGAGATAGATATTCTTTTGATTTCACAAATTCAGAATACTCTGAAAAAGAAGGATTATTACTACGTGGTAGAAAAATAGCACAAAATTCTGAAAAAGACAGAATAAACGAACAGATAAATACGTTAGAAAGCGAATTAAAAATGTTAGATAGTTAGGAAGATGAAGCTAGTAAACAATCTGCTACTTCGTTGAGAAAAACAATATCTCAATTAAAGGAAGCAGCATTAGCTATAGACTTTTCTAATTAGTTTACCGTAAAATCTGACGATCCTTTCTTATAGACACTTACTTCCAAAGATAATTTGGGTAATACTAAACAATTTAGTAATAAATTGAAGAGACTGGTAAATTCAGTAAACCAAGATATAGAAGCCAATAAAAAGTCTAGAAATAGAAAAAGAAATATAGATTCTGTAGATGGGGACACTTTTGAATTTAATCTTGATAACGAAACTGGTAAAAAGCACGGTCCTCTACATCAACAAGATTTAATAGAAAAGAGTAAAGACCGACCTTTAATGATTAAAGGGTATCCTTTGAATAATAGTATGGGGGCTAGAATATCTACCATGTTAAGCAACCCTTACTATGCTAGTAAATTCTGGAGAGGTTTTATTACTATGCCTTATCAATCTTCTGATGAAGCTAAATAGGAAATAAGTAAGGATTTTGCTATATTAAAGAAATTCGGTCGTACTTTAAACAGGTATAAAGCCATTGATGATTTTAATAAAATAGGAAGGCAAATAGCGTATCTTAGAGAACAAGGTAAAGCTACAGATGATATAATAGAAAATATAAATAAATTAGCTAATGGTGAAGTAGACAGCATAACTATAGGATTGGCTAAACTCAGCAAGGATGATTACGATAATATGGTATACGCCTTACCTGTAAGAATTTATTTTAATCAGAAAAGGGTTGGTAATAAATGGTCATATGTCGTTGGTGCGGATTTTGCAGGTTATGCATATTCTACCGAACCTTCTAAAGCTGAACTTGATTCGCGTTCGGAATTAATACATAATTTATGGTATAATTATAAAAAGGTAGAGAAAAAAGAAGATGTGGAAGGATTAGAAACTGAATCTTACAAACCAGAATATACCAACAAAATAGGATTCCAGCCTGGGGACATGATTGTAACTAATGGTGGATACAATTATCAAGTTACAACAGTAGTAAACCCTAATCTAAATATTTATCAAAATGAAGCTGGTCAAACAATGACATCTAAAGAAATAGATGAAAGATATGAAGGCGAATTACCAGAAGCAATAACTAAAGTATCTGCTCATCTAAACGAACTTGTACAATTAGCGAAATAGATTGGTTATAATAATGTAGATATTGAATCTCTTAATCAACCCCTTAGTGAAGAACGGTAGAATACTACTAAATTAGCTCACTTACTTAAAGGTTTAGCTAAGTATGCAGATGGATTAATTGACTTGCATAGTACCTTTATACCTAAGTATGTTATACCCACTTTGGGTCAAGCTGAAAAAAGAGGTACAAAAGTATAGAGCGCTAATACTGAAAGGGCTAAATTATTATTATCTTTTGCTCAAAAATATTCACCAGAATTGTTTTTGTCTTATAAGAATTACCAAGACGATAACAATCTTACTCCTGTGGTAGAAGATACTGTATAGGAAGCTTTAAACAATAGATGGTTTAATAGTAAAAATTCATTAAGTATTGAACTGAACGGTGAAATTATAAGTACACTGGACACTCCAGATAATAGAGATTTACTCGTTAGAATAGGCAATACTATTGAAAAATTAATTAGAGATAGCCACAATTCACAAGAATTTATGGACAAGTTAGATATTTTAGGTTACAATTTTAAGAAAAATGGTAATTCTGAAGAGGGTAATCGTATAATATCTCAATATTTTGACAACAGAAGGTTCTCAAGATTAAGTAGACCTACTAATGTAATGCAAGCCATTACTATGGGTACTGCGGAACCTCTAAATAACATAGATTATAATAATTTTAATCGTGTGGCTAAACACGAACAATCTAAATTAAATCAAATTCAAGCATTGGGTTTAATCAAAAATTCCGATGGTCAATATGTATTTTCTTTAGTAGATTGGTTAAAGCGTAACGCATAGGATGAAGAGTCAGCAGAAGGTAGATAGCTAGAATCAGAAGTAAGAAAGTAGGAACTTCAAACTGAGCAAGAAAGTTTACAAAAAACTGTAAGATCAATTAGGAAAAAAACAGAACTGATTAAATTTATTGGTGACAATGAAGAATTACTTGGTAAAGAATTGTATGATCAACTTGTACGCGTTAATAGAAAAGGAGAATTTGTATTAAAATACGATAATGCTGGAGCTACCAAATCACACATTATTGCTAAAATCAATGAAGTGTACGATTAGAAAATAAACCAAGTAAATGCTCAATTAGAAAAAGAACTTGAAGAAGAAATAAGTAAAAATGAATTTGAAGGTAAAAAAGTATCTCCTGTAATTTTTGGTTATGGTTCATATGATTCAGAAGTAGGTTCTAACATCGTGTATTTTAACAGTAAAGGTGAAAAAGTACTGGTAAAGGATGCTAACGGTACTCCTGGTGCTATTTACCTCATAACTCCCTCTTTCTTATCTTCTTCTAGAAGACACACTATTGTGCACTTAAATCCTAAAAGATTTGATAGAACAACTGCTAAATTCTTAGCTTCTATACTTAAAGGAATAAACGATGGAAAATATAGTTTAAGTAGTTACGTTAGAGATATAAACGTAGAGGGATTTAACATAGACACAGACATGTCTGTTAAACAATTGTTAGATACTTTTATATATACCGGAACAGAAGCTATAGCTAATAATCCATCAGATAATAATTACGCTAGACTGTTGTATGTAGATAAACAAGGAGTTCATTTTGGGCAGCAATTACTTAATGAAAATAATTTTGAAGAATTAATAAATTTTATAATTCAAAATAAAACATATCGTATAGATAGAGAAAAATTAGCAGGCTCTAGTGTACTCGGTAATAATTTAAAAGTACAGGATGAGGATGGTAATATTCTTTTTGACCACAAAGCGGACGAAGTTTATTCTACAATACTTATTGATGACGGTATTGTATTAACAGATTTAAATAGAACATCAAATGCTATTACAGTTAAGCCCAGCGTATATGTAAATTATAAGAAAAAGGTAACATTTGTTAGTTCTGCTTAGAGAACTCAAGATAGTGGTACTTCTGCTGAAGCTAAACAAAGATTAGGGGAAGAAATAAACTCTGATCAATTGTATGACGAAATAACCAATCAAGAAAGTAAAGGTGGTCTAAAAGAAGCACAAAAATACATTGAGAACTTCTTGAAAGGGTTTAAAGATCGTATAAACAGTTTTGCTAAAGATGGCAAATTGCAACCTGGAAAATACAAAGTAGCTGTATATGGAATGCGTAGCAAACGAATTACCGCTACGTACGATGCTGATTTGTCAGCAGATACTGATACTGGTCAGCTTAGTATAGCTATAAGTGAACAACCGCAGTTTATAGCTAGATTAATCAAAGCTCTTATTAATAAAAAACAAGTTCAATTAGTACTTGCAGACGAAGAAGGTAAGTTTGTACAAATAGATGGTAAAGCTATATTCTTCGGTAGAGGTTTTGAACATACTGATTTTGACATAGATACTAAACAAACATCGTCCCAATCATCTGAGCAAGGAAATTTGTTACAGCAATTAGTTGAAGCTATGCAGCAGTTGGTATCCAACTCTAACACTGTTCCACAACAACCAGTTTAGCAGGTAGTTCATAATTAGCCTCAAACTAATTTACCAGTAGGATATAACAGTTTTAATACTCCTATTGAGAATCTTCCAGTACAACCAAAAACAGTTAGTGAAACAACTGTAAAATTTGAAGATGAACCATCCGAAGATACTAAAGTAAGTATACAAGAGATCGGAGAAGATTTAAAAATGTCTTTCAATGGAATTACTGTTCAAATACCAAAAGATAGTAGTAGCAGTGATTTGGAAATAGCTTTATCTTCACAAGAAGATATAACAGATGAAGATTATGATTCTTTTATTTCTGCACTAGAAGAATACAAACAAAAACCTGAAACTAGTGTTGAAACTCAAACAGAATTAAAAGGTCTTAATTTGAGACCTACTCCAATTTCACAGTTTGCTACTCCAATACAGGAAAAACCATAGTTACAATCTGTACAGGAACTGATAGATTTCTTAAAGACAGGGTCTTCTACTGATAAGAACAACGCAAAACGATTAGAAAATCTTAGAAACTCTGAAAATATAAATACAGCTAAAGATATTATATCTGGAGCGTTAGCAATATGGGGTGTACAAAACAAATTATACAGTTCTAGATCAGAAGCGTTGTTTGATGATAATATTGGTAAATTAGCTGATTAGTTTGCTAGAGAACTGGTATATCAAGATGGAGTTAATACAGGCGCTATATTTGACTTCTTAGACCAACATGTGTAGAAAGAGGATTATGATTCTGCTTTAGATAGAGTAACAACTATATTGGGTAAAGACTTTGATTTCTCTTTCTTACCAGAAGGGAAAAGAGTGTGGGATAAAGTTAGAGGTGCTCAGATTTATGTATTTGGAGAATGTGCAGCATCTGGTATACGTTTGTACAGAGATGCTAAGCTTAATAAGATTGCTAGAGGTTCGTTCTATCATGAAGCTTTCCATAGAATTAGTCTATTTGTTCTTTCTAAAGAACAAAGAGGTAAGATGTATAATGATGCACGCAATAAAAATACAGATCTCGCGTTTGCTTCAAATTAGCAGATAGAAGAATATTTAGCAGATAGATTTGCTGAATTTGTAATAGAAAGTTCTCAGGAGCATCCTGATAAATATTACGAAGGTAATATCTTCAGCAAAGTGTTTCAACATATTGCAGACGCTGTAAGAAATATAGTAAGGAAGCTTTCTGGTAAAAATATAAATCCTAATTATAGTAATCTTGACAAATTGTTTAAAGATATGTATTCTGGTAGATTTGCATATGCCAAAGCTACTAAAAACAACATAGAAGAGTTTGAAAAGATGTACAGTAAAGCTCCTGTGTATTCTGGTTTCAAGGTAAACGGAGTTACTTTAGCTGAAGACGCAATCCAATATAATGAAATAATGCGTGATATGCTAGGTAAATTAATTTATAACTCTGGTATATATACAAATACAGATGGTAGACTATCTATAAATACCAACGCATTAAAAGCATCTTATCAACATGATATAGCAACATATACTAAAGCCGTCATTGAGTTAGATAAACAATTGCGTAATAAAAAAATTGATAAAAACTTAAGCCGATTTAGTGATGACGATATTGCTATAGCTTAGGCTAAGATGGTAAGACTTATTAATGTTTATAAAAATATCGTAAGAGACGATACTTGGGATCAATGGGCTGGAATAATTCGTAATTTTGTAGAACGTCAATTTAACCTTGTCCAAGATACTTCTCACAATCCTAATAAAGTATTAAAAGCTGATATTGAAGAAGATGTTGAAATTACAGAAGATGGACAAGATGAATTACAAGAGTACGGTATAGATGTATTAGGATTTTCAGACTATCGAGATAGTTATATGAGAGATATGTATAACAGTATGGACGCTAGTATGAAAATGCTACTATGGTCTATAACTGATTTAGATCCTACAGATGCAGCTACTGCTAAATATACGCCAGATGGTATACTCAAATTTGCAAATGTAAGAGATTTATATACTAGAATAGTACACGCTATAACTAATTCTAATAGTGTAGAAGATATGTTGAACAAACTGTATTCGGCAGCTAAGACACAAATGGAAGAAGAAAATAGTTCTACTATGATGTAGGTATATCATATACTTAGTAATGAAAACACTAATAGTGCTTTATTGAACAGATTCTTTACTGACTTTGTTAAGTATATTCATAATTTTGAAACTCATTCTTACACTACTACTGCTAGAAACATAGGTTCAAATGGCGAATATAGATATGGAGCTACTACTAAGAACGGAAGTTTAGATGCAATCCAAAGTAAACTAGACAATAAATGGAAAGGATCTATGATTGTTGCGCTTGATATCATTTCTGATAAATTAAACAGTGTAGCTACTACTAGTGAAGCTGGCAAGTTATTTAGAAATATGATAACTCCGCTAAAATAGGCTATGAACAAATTGAACATAGAAAACTTAGAGTCTATAAAAGACGTACTTAGAGAAGCAGATAAACTTTATCAATTTGGAACTATTACTGGAGATTTATAGCAAGACGCTGTAGCTTGGCAGAAAGCTATGCGTAATGCATCTAAAAGTGGTAAGGTTGGTAAAAATTTACTTTTACAGCCTTTAAATAAGTTAAATACATCTAATGTTTCTGAATTTAGACTTCTAGAATCTTCTAATAAACGTTAGCAAGGAGTATATAAGAAGTTAGATGAGATGTTTACAGAAAAAGGTATTCTTACTTAGCTATCTCAAATGTTTGGTTCTTATATTAAGTCTATACCATCCACACAATCTCAAAAAGGTCCCAGAAATACCAAAATATATTCAATAGGATAGTATAATTTCATAACTAGAACTTTTGCCATACTTGCTAACACTAAAGAATGGGTTGATAAGATGTTGAATAATATTTATAATTCTCATTCTGTGTGGTTAAGTACACTAAAAAATTTAGGTGGAGCTAAACAAGTACAAGTACACACAAAACTTAGTACAGTATTAGATGATGAATGGAATGACTCTGTAGCAGATAAAGAAGTAACAGAACTAGAAGATTTGACAAATAGGTTTATATCCATATGGTCAGGTAAACATGTTACACCAGCGTTGGCTAATAAAAGATTTGCTGCTGATATTGAAGGCATACCGATGTTTGAAAACATAATCAATGATAATTTAGATATAAATCCTAAAGTAATAGATGTATTTGTTGGTTATTTGGCAGATGAAATTATGGCTATATCAGATGCTAGATACACTAGAGATTACTTCATTGAAAAGTTGAACTAGGTAACTAATAGTAATTACACTATTGATTCGTTCTCAAAATTGTCTTCATTGTAGTAGGAACAAATATTTAAAAATAATCCAGAAGCTGCCAAGTTACTTAGATTATTAGTAAAAACGTATCATTACGTAGAAGGAGAGTAGCAATGGTTGTATGATGAAGTTAACGATAGATATTATAGAAGAGCGTTACATATAGATTTACGTTCTGGTAAAAAAGGTCCTAGAGGATATGAGTTTAGACACTTTAAAGATATAGGCAAATCTATAAATCTTTCTTCTAACATGGTACAAAAAATATCTTCTAATATGTTCGATACAGATTCTCATCAAAGTTCTATAGATTATGTTTATGATATGATAAACCGAGAAAGTATCAGAAAACAAATAAGAAGCATGTTAAATGATAATATTGCATACGCTATCGTTAAACTACAACAGTTAAAAGCTATTATAGTAGATGATGCTGGTAATATAACAAGTAATCGTTACTTGCCTTCAGATTTAATTAAAAAATACATTTACGGTAAACAATCTGTTAACATAAATGAATTAAGCGGCAATGATTATTATAGAGCTATTGGTTCTGCGGTAATACAAGGTATGTCAGATATATCAGAATTTGAGAAATTGTGTCATGGAGATATTGCGTATCATAAAAATATTGACGGTGTAACTAAACGTTATTCAGGTATTGTTTCTACAACTTCTCTTACTTCAGAGAAAGGTACTATGAGAAACGTGTTTGACGAAGAAGATAGATTATTCGACAGTAACACATATAATTCTGTTACTTTGAACACCACAATGGTTGTAAATCAAGCTAAGTATAAAGGGGAAGCATACAGAGCTCTTGGGCTATCTGAGAACATGGTTAAAATATATTTGGAAGATAATAATATAAAAGTAAATATTGACACTTCTGACGTATTAGATGCTGATGGTAACATAAAAGATAATTATCGTAAAGCTAAATTGATAAATCGGTTACTGCAATTTAGAGAAGAACGACGTTTGAAAGTAATGATCAACGGAGAACCAATGTCTGATGCATAGTTATTAGATGTTGCAGTAAAAGATTTTGAAAACAGATACGAAGGTTATCTTAAAAACGACCCATCAGATGCTCAAAGTTGGGTTACCAGTCAAATGTTTAGAGCTTTACAATAGCGAAAAGGGGCGTGGAACGATGTATCTGAAGCTATATATAATCTACTTACTTATTATGACAAATTCGGATCTGACAAGCTTACTCCAAGAACGGTAAGACTTATTCAGGATAATATATGTAAAGTGCTTAATATAAATTATGATGAATTGGTAAAAAAAGCTAAGGCGTACGATGCTAATAAAACTAATTTGAATAGTAAAGAAGTCCGTGATTATAAAGGGTGGATTTTTGGTATTGCTGATAAATTCAAATTTGAATCGCCATCTCTTAAGTATATTTACTACGGATACGATTAGGGTAGAATGGATGGACTTACTACTCCAATTTATGATAAATCTTCTTATAAAGTATTATGGAAAATTGAAGTAGAAGGACATGAAATACAACAGTTATACGATTTTATGCAAGATAGTAATGTAGACGTGGTTAAACAAGAAACTGCCGTTAAATCAGGAGGTTTACCTAACTTTGAATTGTTCGATTTAAATGGTAAAGTGGATAGAGCTGCACTAAATGCTTCAGTAATTCAATCGCAATACTTTTCTTTGTTAGGAGACCAGCTTAATACAGCTTCACATCACACAAACGACGCTAATCTATTGACTCAATTTATGAAAGTGGCAATGATGAACACAAATAAAGACAGACGATATAGAGTTAATGGTGTTACAGTTGATGGTCAAATGCTTCAGACATTCTATAAAGCGATTCTAGATGAACTTACTAGAAGAGGGTCTGTTAAATTTAACAAAAAATGGGGTATAAACGATAACGGAGTTGTTGATAAAAAAGCTTTTATGAAGTCTTTATAGACCATGGCTCAAACTGAGAATCTTCCAGCTGAAACAGTAGCTGCTTTCCAAGTCGATGAAAACGGTGAATTTAAAATACACCCAGCAGCAATGCCAAATATTGCTTGGATAATGTCTCGTATTCTTGCTCAAATGGGTGATACTATAATAGATACTGTTACTCCAGGTAAAGCTTTGTATCAGGTAACTAGTGTTGGTTATGATAATTTCATGAATTTGAAGCAACATGCTGACAAACATCTATATATGCCTGGGGAAATTGATTCTAACGGCAATATTCATCAAAGAATGCAAGTTAGATTGTCTATAAATTTCTTTGACGATGTAATATAGGAAGCTAAACGTAATAAAATTAAAGGATACGATTTTGATAACTTTGAAGATCAGCGCAGGTTCATACTAGATAATAAGGAATTATTTGCATTATCATATCGTGTTCCTACACAGGGGTAGAATTCAACTATACCTGTTGAAATAGTAGATTTAGTACCTAGTCTTAATGGTAGCATGATCCAATTCCCTTCTGGTATTACTGCACTTACTGGTTCTGACTTTGATATTGATAAAATGTTCTTAGCTAGATACAATTATGAAGTTGTTAATGGTAAAATGCAAAAAGTTAAGTATGATATAAATGAAGTGATGAATAATATAAACAGCACCGATTCCAAAAAATTACAAAATTTCTTATTAGATATGTATCAAGGTGTGTTGACTTCTTTAGATCATGCGTTGGCTACTAGTACTCCATTGGACGTTGCTACAGGACCTATTAGTACATTTGCTAAGAAAGAACTAGAAGAATATTCTGGAGGTAAAGCAGACGGATTACCTGATAATTTAGACGGATTTTATCTTAACCCAGTATTTCAAACTAGACAGAAAAAACTTAATTCGGGCTCTGATGCAGGTATTGGACCTATGGCATTAAATAGTGTGTTCTAGTTCTTTGTTTAGATTGCTAAATTAAACATGCGTAGATTCCCAATTATTGAACAATTAGGATTATAGAAATTGGGAGAAACTTTTGATAGGTACGGTGAAGAAATATTGGATTCGACTTCAGGTCTTATTAACGCGTTTGTAGATGCTGCTAAAGATAACTATATCGGTAATGCTAATGTTAACGCTTATACTTTTGATGTAGTAGCTATGCTAATTGCATCTGGGTTTGGTAATGACACGTTTGCATTCTTAACACAACCTATCATAAAGGAAATTTCTGATAACTGGTTGACTTATAAACAAGGACTCATTGGTGTATCAGATTAGGAAAAAAGAGGTACATATTTTATGGACTCTGTAATAGAAGATTACAACGACAGATTAAAATCTTTAAGTGCTGAAGATACACCAGAAAAAGAGTATTCAGAACTGACCAAACACGATGTATTAATGGGCAATCTTAAACCTAAACATGACGCTAGATGGATTAAAGATTAGCTTACATACGCAAGTATGTTTAGACAATTGTATGAATTAGCAAAAGAGTACCACAATGCTATTTCAAATGCTCAGATTGATACTAAGAAGTACGGTGTTAACATTAACCAATTACTTTCTTTTATTCAAGGTGTGAACCAATTCAACTCAGAATATAATATTGCATTTAGTAATCCTAGAGATATGTATGATAATACGTTCTTAGGAGCTAAGTATACTAAGGGAGTTATGGGTATATTTGACACATTTAGTAAACTATTACCTGAATTTTCCAAAGTATATATTGATGCAGCTAATGAACTTAGTAAAGAATGGGGTTTATATGGTAGACAAAGTAAAGAATTCCTAAGAGTGGTTGGACCTAAAATAAAAACTGTACTTTATTTGCCATTCTTTAACCAGTACATAATTGAGAGATTTGGCGGAAAAGCTTTAGCAAAGTTAACATATGGTGAAAATAGTGTTCCTGGAAGATATGAAGCTATTAAACGTAAAGCGTTACGTAGAGGTGAAGGAACAGACTTATTTAACGCTGTTAAGTATAACAAACTTGGAGATGTCAAAGTTCCTCAATTCATGTTGGTTACACAACAGTTTAAAGAAGATTCTGACGTTAAAAATAATGTACAGTTAGCTTTAAGTGAATTATTCAATAGCACTGATCCTGAAATAAAACAATGGGCTGAAGATTTTGCAGTTTATATGTTCTATGTATCTGGTGGTACTGATTCAAATGCTGGTGGTATTGTTAGAACTACAGTATACGATATTATTCCTCCACAGTACTTAGCTAACTTAAGAGCTGGTGGAAAGACGTTTAATTAGTATATTGCTGAAAATGTTATGGGCAGAACAACAGGTATGACTAATACTGAAAAAGACCACGTAATTAGCTTATTAGCTGTATCTGATGATAATTATGTTCCTACTATATCTCCTAGAAATCACAAATATGTAATCAAAAGAGTTGTTGGTAATGATGTGATTACTATTACTAAAGGATCCAATTCGTTATTTAATAGAAGTACTAATACTTATAGTCCTTTTATTAAAATAACTACTTCTAATGGGTATGACTTATATCGTCTTGGAGAAAAAGTGTCTTCTATTTCTAAAAAAACAGGTGCAACATTTTCCAATCCTGTATATTATAAAGTCAATAAACTTGGATATAAGAGTAATAAGAGACAGTCGTTTGCTTTAAGAGCTGACGGTTACATTAGTGAAGACGGCACTATAAGGTCTTTACTGTGGTAGGATAATGATTTTAATAAATTAGGATTCAACAGTTTGAATGAGAAAGAATAGTCTATTTATATGAATAATACTAATACTACTCTAGATAAGATAGATGATGCTTTAAGTGGAAGTATAGATTATTCTAAATATTTCAATTCTCAAAAAGCCAATGATGATTCTGAACAGCAAAGAGCTTTAGTAGATACTGTAGATGCTGTGTATTTTATAGCGGACAGTTCTTTCAGTTATCATTTGCCAGTTAGAGACTATGCTAGATTTAAAAATAAAGAATTTTATGTAATATCTATAGATTAGACTGAAATACCCACAGCAAATGGCTAGAAAATAGCAATCATTGGTGATTCTGCAAACACTGCTATAGAAATATACAAAAACAATTCCGATAAGTAGATATATACGTTTGTAAATTATTTCGGCGAACAGTCTTCTGTATTTTAGGCACTGTACAATTAGATAGGTGATGAGTTAAATAACAATAAAGAATCTGAAGATAGTGATTAGAAAGGTAGTGCTATTAAAGATAAATGTAAAAATTAATTAATATGACTCCGTTTTGTCCAAATTTTAGTAATAAACAAGTAAAGAAAGAGTTTGAAACTCTTGAAGATATGGTTGGAGAAAACCAAGCATATTATTTGTGGGATAAATATGAAGGTGATTATGCAAAAGCTTCTTCGGAGGCTTTTGCGCAATTACGTAAACAAGTATACTCTAGACCTGACGCTAAAACTCCGTAGTAGTTTAGTAGTTCTCAAAGAATGGCATATGTCATGCAACAGCTGTATCCAGAAATAGAATTGAAATTTGTAGAAGCCATAGAGGGTGGATATGCTGGATCTATTGATTTAGATGCTATGCAAGCGTTGATAGATATGACTAAATCTGGAAAAGATACCATTCCTCACGAATATGCCCATTACTATGTAGAAATGTTTTCTAATGCTCCAATAATTAAAGAAGGAATTGAAACGTTTGGTGGTAAAGAATAGTTGGTACAAGCTGTAGGTATTAGGGTGGCTAATATGGATGGTGAAGCTAGAAATTGGTGGTAGAAATTCAAAGATTTTGTTAAAAAATTGTTTGATAATAAATATGCCAAACAAGCTTTGCTTGCCGAAATTACAGATAGTTTTTTGATTCGTAAACAGCTGGACGATACGTAGAAAGTGTCTGGAGTATTTCATCAAGAAATACCATCTGTGGATTAGGTAATAAAGATACTACAAAATTTAGCAAACACTGTTACCTTTGATGAAGTAGAACATAGATTTACAGATAAAAAAACAGGTGAAGTATTAACATCTGTTACAGGTTTTAAAGAAAAGGCTAATTACGATAATTATGATGCATCATTGGAAGATCAGGTGCAAGCTAAAATATCTCAAGAAGCTAGAAACAATGGTACTAATATACACGCTGTTTTAGAAGGAGTATTGAAGGGCAATTTAGATATACAACTATTTACAGATAGTATGTCTAGGGAAGCTATAAAAGGCTTAATTAATGTAGTTAATCATATTAAACAAAATTATGACTTTGTTGCATCTGAAGCAGTATTAGCTGACCCTAAACATGGTGTTGCTGGTATCGCTGACTTAATATTGAAAGATAAGAAAACAGGCGAGTATGTATTAATGGATTTTAAAACCAAATTAATAAATTATAACAATAAGAAAAACGATAAAGGGTATCTAGTCAATGAAAAAGGATCAAGATTGAGAGGCTTTTTGTTTTCTACTAGTAAAAAATTTAGACTAAAATCTGAAAAAGACGGCTACGATTTTCAGCTATCTGCGTATAAGTATATACTATAGCAAAATGGTATACCTATTTCTAAAGTGGGAATTATACCGATTGTGTATTCCGTTGATAAAGGTAAGATAAGTAAAGCAGGATTAAGTACTGTGTTTGGTACTAATGAAGAAGCTAACAGTCAAATGAAGAAAGAAGGTTTCTATCAGATAACACAATCACAACAAACTAAATTTGATGTTGAATATAATATATTTGGTGATAAAACTATTTTGGAAAAGATACTGGAAAAGTGGATCAAATGCTCAAAGAACTTACTAATTTGATGAATACTATATAGAAAAAACTAAGTATTCAAGAACAGGTTCTTAAGCTACGCAGAAGTTATCGCACTCAAGCTAAAGATGCTGCAAACCTGTTAGAAAAGATATCAAACATGACAGAATTAGATGCCTTACTTTAGTACACTAATTATGCAGCTGATCATTTAGGTAGACTCAATAAACAGATATAGGAAAGATATAAACAAGGGAAAGATGCTAAATGGGATTTAAATGTATTATAGAGCTATAGAGAAATAGCATCGTCTTATGATATAGTAAATAGAATATCAGGATTAGCTAATAGGTATTCTGATATATTTGGAGACGATAATGTGAGAGCTATAGAAACTGCTTGTAATAAATTATAGTAGGCACAACGAAACATATTAGATGCTTGTGATACAATTGGTTCTAAACTATATTTAAATGAAATTCTACCATACGTAGGTATAGTTAGACATAGAATTAAAAACGAAGAAAGAAAGAAGTATATAGAAAACAACCCCAAAGGTACTAACGAATCAGATAAAGATTTTAATTTGAGAGTTCAACAACATATAGAACAGTATTTAAGAGATAACAGTAATGATATAGAGTATCAAACTAGAGAATGGTTAGATGCTCAAAGACATGTAGCTGAATCTGGGTTTGAATGCAATTCTATATTAGCTAACTTTGGTACAGTTTATGAATCTAAAGATCCTTTTGTACAAGCTATAGTACAAAGATTCGATTTTGCAATTAGTGATAAAGAACAGCGAATGATTAAATTAAGAGCTTAGATAAGTAAAGTACTAAAAGAATACAAAGCAAAGTATGGTACTACTAATTTTAGTGACCTGAGAAAGGTGTTTGATGATTTTGTAGAAGTAACTGACAATGGTGTTATTTACTTGGTTAATCCAATTGGTGGAGAGTATTTGCAAGCATCTAAAAAAGAACGTAACAGAATATTCTCTGATGGA
>CALEBD010000410.1 GCA_937944945.1 uncultured Clostridium sp.
AGTTAACTGCATATCCTGAAACTCTTATAGTTAATTGAGGATATTTTTCTGGATGTTCCATTGCATCTTCTAAAGTTGATCTATCGAACACGTTTACGTTTAAGTGATGAGCGTTTTGTCCGAAGTATCCGTCCATCATTGATGATAAGTTTTTAATTCTTTCTTCTTTAGTTTTTCCAAGAGCACCTGGTACTATAGAGAAAGTATTTGATATACCATCTTGTGAATGTTCGTATGGTAATTTAGCTACTGATGATAATGAAGCTAATGCACCACTGTTATCTCTTCCGTGCATTGGGTTAGCACCTGGAGCAAATGGTTGTCCAGCTCTTCTTCCGTCTGGAGTGTTACCAGTTTTCTTACCGTAAACAACGTTTGAAGTTATAGTAAGAACTGATTGAGTATGATAAGAATTTCTATAAGTTTTATTTTTTCTTATTTTGTTCATCATAGACTCAACTAAGTAGCAAGCTATTTCATCAGCTCTATTATCGTTGTTTCCGTATTTTGGATAGTCTCCTTCTATTTCGAAGTCAACTGCTACGCCTTCTTCATTTCTTATAGCTTTAACTTTAGCGTATTTTATAGCTGATAAAGAGTCAGCACAAACTGAAAGACCAGCTATACCACAAGCCATAGTTCTAAATACATCTCTATCATGTAAAGCCATTTCTAAAGCTTCATATGAATATTTATCATGCATGTAGTGGATTATGTTTAATGTATTTACATATAAGTTAGCTAACCAATCAGTGAATGGTTCGAATCTAGCCATTACTTCATCGTAATCTAAGTATTCAGAAGTTATTGGTTCAAATCTTGGTCCTACTTGAGCACCTGATTTTTCATCAACCCCACCGTTTATAGCGTATAATAATGTTTTAGCTAAGTTAACTCTAGCTCCGAAGAATTGCATTTGTTTACCTATTTTCATTGCAGATACACAACAAGCTATTCCGTAGTCATCTCCCCAGTATGGTCTCATTAAGTCGTCGTTTTCATATTGAACTGAACTTGTATCTATTGATACTTGAGAACAGAAATCTTTGAATCCTTGTGGGAAGTGGTTAGACCAAAGTACTGTTAAGTTTGGTTCTGGTGATGGTCCAAGAGTGTAAAGAGTATTTAAAACCCTGAATGAGTTTTTAGTTACTAATGTTCTACCATCTATACCTTGTCCACCTATTGATTCTGTTACCCAAGTTGGGTCACCTGAGAATAAATCATTGTAATCTGGAGTTCTTAAGAATTTAACCATTCTTAATTTCATAACGAAGTGGTCCATTAATTCTTGAACTTCTTCTTCAGTTATTAATCCAGCTTTTAAATCTCTTTCGAAGTATATATCTAAGAAAGTAGAAGTTCTACCGATACTCATTGCAGCACCATTTTGATCTTTTATAGCTGCTAAGTAAGCGAAGTATAACCATTGTACAGCTTCTCTTGAGTTAGTAGCTGGTTTTGATATATCAAATCCGTAGCTTTCACCCATTCTTTTTAAAGCTTCTAAAGCTTTTATTTGATCAGATAATTCTTCTCTTAATCTTATTACATCTTCGTCCATGCAAGAAACTTCTAAAGAAAGCTTTTGTTGCATTTTATCTTCTATTAATCTATCAACACCGTATAAAGCAACTCTTCTGTAGTCACCTATTATTCTACCTCTACCGTAAGCATCTGGAAGACCAGTTATTATACCTGATTTTCTAGCAGC
>CALEBD010000411.1 GCA_937944945.1 uncultured Clostridium sp.
GATTCAGGATTAAATGCAGCATTGATGGCAATGCAAATAATGAGCATAAAATATCCTAAATTAAAACAAGACTTAAAATTATACAGAAAAGAAATGGAACAAAAAGTATTAGACGATGATAAAAGTATAAATCAATAAATAAAAATTAAAGTACATAAGCAATATAGTGACAATAGATAATAGAAACTCAAAGAAAAACTTATTAATAAAAGAATAATAAAAATTTATAAAATTTGGGAGGTAATAACAATGTTATTATATGAAGGAAAGGCAAAGCAAGTTTATAGTACAGATAATGAAAATGAATATATAGTTTATTATAAAGATGATGCAACTGCATTTAATGGTGAAAAAAAAGCATCAATCCAGTCAAAAGGCATTTTAAATAATAAAATATGCACGATAATGTTTGAAACATTAGAAAAAGCAGGAATAAAAACACATTTCATAAAAGCTTTATCAGATAGAGAACAATTAGTAAAAAAAGTTACAATCCTACCACTTGAAGTTATAGTAAGAAATATCACAGCAGGTTCTTTCTGTAAGAGATACGGAGTAGAAGAAGGAATCGTATTAGACAAACCAATATTTGAAATGTCATATAAAAATGATGAATATGGCGACCCACTTGTAAATGATGACCATGCAATAGCATTAAAATTAGCAACTCAAGAAGAGATAGATTATATCAGAGAACAAACTCTAAAAATCAATGAAATCATGAAGGAATTTTTCTTAAAATTAAATTTAAAATTAGTTGACTTCAAACTAGAATTCGGAAAAGATACAGATGGAAATATAATATTAGCAGATGAAATATCACCAGATACTTGTAGATTGTGGGATGTTAATACTAACGAAAAGTTAGATAAAGATAGATTTAGAAGAGACTTAGGCGACCTTATTCAAGGGTATGAAGAAGTCCTTTCGAGAATGAGTAAATAATAGTTATAGGGGGGAATAATCACATGTGTGGTATATTAGGGATTTATTCCGATAAGAACATATCAAAAGAACTGTATTACGGTTTATATTCTATGCAACATAGAGGTCAAGAAAGTTGTGGTATGGCAGTACATGATGGTAAAGAAATAAATTATAAAAAAGATATGGGTTTAGTAGGTGATGTATTTAAATCAGATGATTTAGATAAACTTCCTGGGACAATGGGAATAGCTCATGTTAGATATTCAACAGCAGGCGGAAGTCATATGTATAATTGCCAACCTTTAGTAGGTTCTTTGAGAAAGAGAAATTTAGGATTAGTTCATAATGGCAACTTGGTAAATGCTAATTACTTAAAAGAGATGCTAGAAGAGGACGGGATAATGTTTAGAGGAAAAAGTGATACAGAAGTAATTTTGTATATACTTGCTAGATATTATACGGGAAATATTGTAGAAGCAGTTAAGTTAACTATGGATCAAATAAAAGGTGCTTATTCATTAGTTATATTAACCGACCAAGAGCTTATTGCTGTTAGAGACCCACATGGATTTAGACCTTTATTACTTGGGAAGAGAGACAATGGAGAATATATTTTTGCATCAGAAAACTGTGAGATAGATATACTTGGTGGGGAATTTATCAGGGATTTAGAACCGGGTGAAATAGTAGTTATAAAGAACGGAAAATTAAAATCATACAACTTCAGCAACAACTGTAAACCAATGAAAAAGAGTTGTATATTTGAGCATATATATTTTGCAAGAAATGATGCCACTATAGATAAAGTAAACGCATACGAATTTAGGGTAGAATCAGGAAAAATATTATCACAAGATGAAGATATTAATGCAGATATGGTAGTTCCAGTTCCAGACTCTGGTTGGCCAGGGGCGATCGGATATGCAAATGCAAGCGGACTTCCACTAACTGAAGCATTAGTTAAGAATAGATATGTAGGTAGAACATTTATAAAACCTACCCAAGAAGAAAGAGAGTTAGGGGTAAAAATAAAACTAAATCCACTTAGTAGAGTATTAAAAGGAAAATCAATAATACTTGTAGATGATTCGATTGTTAGGGGAACAACTTCAAAACAATTAGTCAAATCATTGAGAGATGCTGGGGCTAAGGAAATACACCTAAGAATAACATCACCTCCAGTTAAATATTCTTGTTATTACGGTATTGATACTCCAAACCGTTCTAAATTAATTGCTGCTAACAAAAATGTAGAGGAAATAAGGGAATATATCGGCTGCGATACATTGAAATTCTTAGATATAGAAGGAATGATGAGTGCTGCTGGAACAGGAAATGAATTTAAATTCTGTAAAGCTTGTTTTGACGGAAATTATCCAGTTAAGAAAATCGACAAGGAGGAATTTTTAGAATGTTAACATATGAACAATCTGGTGTAAATATTGATGAAGGCAATAGAGCAGTAAGTCTTATAAAAGGGAAGATAAAGGAGACTTACGACAAAAATGTTATAGGTGATTTAGGGAATTTTAGTGGATTATATAGCTTGAAAGATTTTGTGAAAATGGAAGAACCAGTCCTTTTAGCAGCAACAGATGGTGTAGGGACTAAATTAAAATTGGCACAAATGATGAATAAACACGATACCGTAGGGATAGATTTAGTTGCAATGAGTGTCAATGATTTAATATGCCAAGGTGCAAAACCGCTACTATTTCTAGATTATATTGCAACAGGGAAATTAGTCCCTGAACATATAGATAAAATTGTAGAAGGTGTTGCCAATGGATGCAAAATGTCAGGTTGTGCATTAATCGGAGGCGAAACTGCTGAAATGCCGGGAATGTATAGTGAAGATGAATATGATTTGGCGGGATTTGCAGTAGGTATAGCTGATAAAACAAAGATAGTATCAGGAAAAGATGTAAAAGCTGGGGATGTATTAGTTGGGGTTTCTTCGAGCGGTATTCACAGTAATGGTTTTTCATTTATTAGAAAAATATTTTTAGATACTTATAATTATGATTTAAATCAATATATTGAAGAGTTAAAAATGACAGTTGGAGAAGCTTTACTAACACCGACAAAAATATATGTGAAATTAGTTTTAGACTTACTTGAAAAATATAATATTAAAGCTATTGCACATATAACTGGTGGTGGAGTTATAGAAAATATTACGAGAGTTATACCTGATGGTCTAGGGCTTGATATTAAGACTGATTCATGGGAGAAACCACCTATATTTAAAATGATAGAAGGATTTAATATAGTAGAAAAAAGAGAGCTACATAAGAGTTTTAACATGGGAATTGGAATTGTATTTATAGTTAATAAAGAAGACGCACCTCAATTAGTTGATTATATAAACAATAGAGAACAAGAGAAAATAGAGATATATAAAAAATATGTTGAATTAATGCAGGACAAGGCATATATAATCGGGGAAGTTGTTGATAGCCACAAGGGAGTAGAATTATGCTAAATATAGGTGTATTGATTTCTGGTGGAGGTTCAAATCTACAAGCTATAATTGATGACTGTGAAAGTAAAAAGATAAACGGAAATATAAAAGTAGTTATTTCTAATAGAGAAGATGCTTTTGGACTTGAAAGGGCAAAAAAGCACAACATAAGATCAGTATTTGAAAAAGATGAAGATGAAGTAATAAAAATATTAAAAGAAGAGAATATAGACTTAGTAGTTTTGGCAGGTTATCTAAAAATAATAAGTCCTAAATTTGTAAGTGAATTTGAAAATAAAATTATGAATATACATCCAGCATTAATTCCTTCTTTCTGTGGAGATGGATTTTATGGCGAAAAAGTGCACCAAGCAGTAATTGATTATGGTGCAAAAGTTTCTGGAGCAACTGTTCATTTTGTAAATGAAAAAGCAGATGCAGGTCCGATAATAATGCAAGATACTGTAAAAGTGATGGATGATGACGATGCCAAAACATTAGCAAAAAGAGTTTTAGAAGTAGAACATACAATTCTTCCTAGATGTGTAAAGTTATTTTGTGAAGGGAAGATATCTGTAGAAGGCAGAAGAGTAAGAATAAAATAATAAATACTTATAAGCTAGGAGGGAAAATATGAAGATATTAGTAGTAGGTGGCGGCGGAAGAGAACATGCTATCTGTTGGAAATTAAGCAATGAAAAAAACGTAGAGAAAATATACTGTGCACCAGGAAATCCTGGGATTGCTGAAGTGGCTGAATGTGTAAATATAGGTGATTCAGATATAGATAAACTTGCTAAATTTGCAAAAGAAAACGAAATAGATATAACTGTAGTAGGGCCAGAAGTACCACTAGTTATGGGAATTACAGATGTTTTTGAATCACAAGGATTAAAAGTATTTGGACCTAATAAAAAATGTGCAAGATTAGAAGGAAGTAAAGCATTTTCAAAAGATTTTATGACAAGACATAACTTGCCGACAGCTAAATACAAAGAATATACAAATATCGATAAGGCAATAGATGATATTGATGATTTTGGATATCCAGTTGTTATAAAAGCAGATGGTTTAGCAGCTGGAAAGGGAGTTATAATTTCAGAAAATAGAGAAGATGCAATAAAAACACTAAAAGAAATGATGAATGATAAAAAGTTTGGTACTGCTGGAGAAAAAATAGTAATAGAAGAGTTTCTAAGTGGAATAGAAACATCAATACTAGCTTTTGTAGATAATGAAACAATAATTCCTATGGTAAGTGCAAAAGACCACAAAAAAGTAAATGACGGAGAAACTGGTCTAAATACTGGAGGAATGGGCACATTCTCCCCAAGTGAAATTTATACTTATGAATTATCAAAAGAAATAAAAGAAAATATATTAGATAAAACTTTAAAAGGATTCCAAGAAGATAATCTAGATTTTAAAGGAATATTATTTGTTGGATTAATGATAACTAAAGATGGTCCGAAGATTCTTGAATATAACGTGAGATTTGGGGACCCAGAGACACAATCAGTTTTATTCAGATTGGAAACTGATTTAAGTGAAATAATATCAGCAGTTATAAATAATAAATTAAAAGATATTGATATAAAATACAGCGACGATAGTGCTATATGCGTAATGCTTACATCAGGAGGATATCCTGAAAGTTATGAAAAGGGAAAAATTATAACAGGACTTGATAATTTAGATAAAGATATAGTCGTTTTTCATAGTGGAACAAAATTATTGGACAACAAATTGGTTACAAATGGTGGAAGGGTAATCGGTATAACTGCAAAAGGAAAAACTGTTAAAGAAGCAGGAAAAAAAGTTTATGAAAATATAAAGAAAATAAATTTTGAAGGAATGCATTATAGAACAGATATATGGAAATAAATTTTCAAAAATAAAATGGGAAATTTCTTAATGGAGGAATAATATGAGTTCAAATGTAAAAAGACTTTTAGTTGAAAAAAGGGAAGGATTCGACCTAGAGGCAAAAGCTTTAATGAAAGATTTAAAAGACAGTTTACATATAGATTGTATAGATAATTTAAGATTATTAAATAGATATGATATAGAAGGATTGTCTGATGAAGTTTGTGAATATGCATCAAAGACAATATTTTCAGAGCCAAATTTAGATATTGTATATAACGAAAATGTAGAATATGACAAAGATGCAAAAGTCTTTGCAGTTGAGTATCTTCCTGGTCAATATGACCAAAGAGCCGATTGGGCAGCTCAATGTGTTCAAATAATAAATGAGGGGCAAAGACCTAATATAAATAGTGCAAAATTATATATTTTATCAGGAGAAATAGATGATAAATTATTTGATAAAATAAAGTCATATATAATAAATCCAGTCGATAGTAGAGAGGCGAATCTTGAAAAACCAGTAACATTAGAAATTAAAACTGATATACCTACAGAAGTTGAAACAATAACAGGATTTATCGATTTCGACAAAAAAGAGCTAGAAAATTTCTTAAATAAACAAGGTTTAGCAATGACAATAGAGGATTTAGAATATATTCAAGAGTATTTTAAAAATCAAGAAAAGAGAAATCCAACCATAACAGAAATAAAAGTGTTAGATACTTACTGGTCAGATCATTGTAGACATACTACTTTTATGACACAAATAAAAAACGTTGAAATTGAAGATGGAAAATTCAACGAAATAATTAAAGAAACTTATTCAAAATACATCCAAGCTAGAAATACCCTATATATAGAAAAACAAAAAGATATGTGCTTAATGGATATAGCAACTATAGCTGTT
>CALEBD010000412.1 GCA_937944945.1 uncultured Clostridium sp.
TTTTATAAAATAATTATTCAAAATAAAAAGAGAATTATATCTATTTAATTTACAAATAAATATAATTCTCTTTGTTTATTTTGCTAAAGTATATTTAACACAATTTAGGATAACAATTTCTTATAAAACTCTACTTGAGCCTCTATAAACTACTCCTCTAGTAGCATCTACAGTTACTATTTCCCCATTTTCAACTTTATTCATTATATCAGAAGCTGACATTACAACTGGTTTCCCTAAGTTTATACCAACTATAGCAGCATGAGAAGTCATTCCACCTTCTTCTGTTACTATAGCAGCAGCTTTTTCAATATATTGATTCATATCTGAATTTGTCATAGATGTAACTAATATATCACCTTCGTTGAAGTCTACACAAGTTTCTCCATCTTTTACGATTTTAACTCTTCCTTCAACAGTGTCTCTACCTACACCCATACCCATTGCTATTTCTTCACTCATTACGTGAACTTTTATTAAGTTAGTAGTTCCACTTTCACCAACTGGTACACCAGCAGTTACTACAACTAATTCACCTTGTTTTACATAATCTGCCTCTTTAGCAGCATTTATAGAATATTCTATAACATCATCTGTATTTTTTGCTTGATCAGCTTGTACTGAATAAACTCCCCAGCTTAAAGCTAATTGTCTTCTAGTTCTTTCGCTATCAGTAGCAGCTATGATAGGTGTTTTAGGTCTAAATTTAGATACCATTCTAGCTGTATATCCAGAAGAAGTTGAAGATACTATTGCAGAAGCATTTAATTCTATTGCAGTTGTGCAAGTAGCATAACTTATAGCATCTGTTACTGTAGAACCTTTTAAGTTTCTTTCTCTTAGTATTTCTTCATATTTTAAAGTTTCTTCTATTCTTTTTGATATAGATGCCATAACTTTAACAGCTTCAACAGGGTATTTACCTGCAGCAGTTTCTCCTGAAAGCATTATTGCATCAGTTCCATCATATATAGCATTTGCAACGTCTGTTACTTCTGCTCTTGTTGGTCTAGGATTTCTTATCATAGAGTCTAACATTTGAGTAGCAGTTATAACTGGTTTCCCTAATTCATTACATTTTCTTATCATGTCTTTTTGTATTATTGGCATTTCTTCTGTTGGAACTTCAACTCCTAAGTCACCTCTTGCTACCATTAAACCATCAGAAACTTGTAATATTTCATCTAAGTTTTCTACACCTTCTTGGTTTTCTATTTTAGATATTATTTGTATATGAGTAGCATTGTTGTTTTCTAATATTTCTCTTATAGCTAATACGTCAGAAGCTTTTCTAACGAAAGATGCTGCTATAAAATCGATATCTTGTTCTATACCAAATTCTATATCACTTATATCTTTTGGTGTTAATGCTGGTAAGTTTATTTTTACACCTGGTAAGTTAACACCTTTGTGGTTTTTAACTATTCCTGAGTTTTCAACAGTACATATTATGTCATTACCTTTTATTTCGTTTATTTTTAATCCAACAAGACCGTCATCGATAAGTATAGTATCCCCAACTTTAACATCGTTAACTAATTCTTTATAACTTACTGTACATTTTTCTTTTGTTCCTAAAACATCATCCATAGTTACTATGAATTGTTGACCTTGCTCTAAAAGAACTTCTGGGTCTGCAAATTTTCCTGTTCTTATTTCTGGACCTTTAGTGTCTAATAATAATGCTACTGGAACATTTAATTTTTCCCTTACCCTTTTCGCAGTATCCATTCTTACCTTTTGTTCTGCATGATCCCCATGAGAGAAGTTAAATCTACACACATTAAGACCATTTTCTACTAATTGTGTTAATACCTCTTCGCTATCAGAAGCTGGTCCTAGTGTACAAACTATTTTAGTTTTTTTTGCGTTTTTTAACATAAATGTTATCCTCCTAAATCTTGTTACATAAATTATTATATAATTAAAACTATAAAAAATAGTATTTTTGACTTTTATAGCACTATATAGATAGAATTTGTGTCATTTTATAAGTATACTTATCAAATTCTTTAGTCATTGATAAAGCTTCATGTATGTCCATGTCGATAACTTTATCATCTCTTAATCCAACTACTCTAGCAGACTTACCATCTAGTAATAATTCTACTGCTCTTACCCCTAATCTACTTGCTAGGATACGGTCAAATGCAGTCGGACTACCACCTCTTTGTACATGTCCAAGAATTGTTACTCTCAAATCTGAACCTGTTCTTTCTGCTATTTGTTTTCCTATTTCATGTGCATTCCCTACACCTTCAGCTAAAACGATTATGCTGTGTTTTTTACCTCTTTTTTTAGTTGTTTCTAATCTGTAACATACAGTTTCTATATTTTCTGGATGTTCTGGTAGTATTATTGTTTCTGCACCACCAGCAAGACCAGCATATAAAGCTAAATCCCCGCAGTGTCTTCCCATAACTTCAACAATGTTAACCCTTTCATGAGAAGATGATGTATCTCTTATTTTACCGATAGCATCAATTACTGTTTCTATAGCTGTGAAATATCCAATTGTATAGTCTGTATATGCTAAATCATTATCTATTGTTCCTGGTATCCCTATTGCTGGGAACCCTAATTCACTTAATTTACTTGCCCCATTAAATGAACCATCTCCTCCAATTACAACTAGACAATCTATCCCATATTTTTTAAGAACCTTAACTGCTATTTTTCTTCCTTCTTCAGTTTTAAACTCTTCACATCTTGAAGATTTTAAAATAGTTCCTCCCCTATGTATAATGTCACCTACTGATGATAAGTTCATTTCTTGTACGTCATCTTCTATTAATCCCTTATATCCCCTATTAATTCCATACACTTTGCAACCATAATAGATTGCTGATCTTACGACTGCTCTTATAGCGGCGTTCATTCCTGGAGCATCTCCACCACTTGTTAATATTCCTATTGTTTTCATAAGCTACCTCCTAAAACCATTTTCCTAAGGGACATTTTTAGTCCCTATATGTATTATTTATCCCATGTCAATTAAAAAAACTTACCCAATTCATATACTACGATATTATACCATATTTTTGGAAAAAATTTAGCTATATCGTATTATATTTTTGGGTATTTTATATTATTTTATTACTGTGATACAATTTTAATACAAGTTTCATTTAATATTTGCTTTAAATTTTCAATTAAAACATTGGAAATTGTAACATTTCCATTCCATTTGTATTTTTTCTTTGGCACAGTAGTACATAAGAATACTTCATCTCTACCGGGATAAAGTTTTAAAATATTTTCTATTTTTTGTAGGTTTTCTTTATCATTTATATCTTCTATCTTTAGAAATAAACTTTCCTCTATATTATTTACTTGTTTATTATATACCTTTTTTTGATTTTCTACAAAAGGAGTTTTATCATTTATATCTTTTATTTCTTGAGCTATTATTTTAGCATTCTCCTCTTCTTGTATACTTAATCTACCTTTAATATAAACTATATTCTCTTCATTTACAATAGTATTATATTGTTGTAAGGTTCTAGGAAAGACAATTACCTCCATAGTTCCATATAAATCTTCAATTTCTAAGAAAGCCATTATTTCATTTCTTTTAGTAGTTTGTATTCTTTTATTAGAAATCATTCCACCAATTATTGCATTTTGTTGGTCCATAGATAAATATTTATCCAGGTCTTCTTTTAATTCGTTTAATTTTTTAGTATTAATTGATGTTCTTGTTTCTAGTTCTTTTTCATATTCTGAAAGTGGATGCCCACTAACATACATTCCTAAAACTTCTTTTTCTAAAGCTAATTTTTCTCTTTCTTCAAATTCTTGTATATTTGGAATAGAAGTAATTTCATTTTCAAATTTATCTATTTCTTCAGTTTGTCCAAATCCGTCGAATCCATCAAATAAAGAAATTTGCCCTTTAACATTTTTCTTTCTTTCTAAAGATACACTTTCCAATACTTTTTCATATCCCATCATTAAACTGGCTCTATTGTATCCCATTCCATCAAATCCGCCACATTTAATTAGACTTTCAATTACTCTTTTATTTATATCTTTACTATCTAATCTTTTTATTAAGTTCATAAAATCAGTAAATGTTCCATTTGTTTCTCTTTCAATAACAATATTGTTTATTATATTTACACCTACGTTTTTTACTGCTGCAAGTCCAAATCTTATATTGTTATCTTCAACTGAGAATTTTGCGAAACTTTTATTTATGTCTGGTTTTAAAACTTTTATATTTAATGCATTACATTCTCTAATATACTCAACAACTTTATCTGTATTACCCATTACACTTGTGATTAATGCTGCCATAAATTCTACTGGATAATATGCTTTTAAATAAGCTGTTTCATATGCTATAACACCATATGCCGCAGCATGTGATTTATTAAATGCGTATTTGGCAAAGTCAATCATATCATCGAAAATTTTATTTGCAGTTTGTTCGTCTACACCATTTCTAACGCATCCTGCTATCTCTACATTTCCATTTTCATCTGTTTTTCCATGGATAAAATATTGTCTTTCTTCTTCCATTACATCCATTTTCTTTTTACCCATAGCTCTTCTAACTAAGTCGCTTCGTCCATAGCTATATCCACCAAGCTCCCTAACAACTTCCATAACCTGTTCTTGGTATATTAAACAACCATATGTTACTTCCATTATTGGTTTTAACTTCTCGTGCATATATGTTATTTTTTCTGGATTATGCTTATATTCTAAGTAAGTTGGAATAGAATCCATTGGACCTGGTCTGTATAATGATATACCGGCTACTATATCCTCAAAATTACTTGGTTTTAATTGTTTCATAAATGATCTCATACCGGCACTTTCCATTTGGAACACACCTAAAGTATTTCCTGTTGAAAGAAGTTCAAATACTTTTGGATCATCATAATCCATCTTAGAAAAATCTATTTTTACACCGTGATTTTTTTCAATTAAGTCTAACGCATCTCTTATAACTGTTAATGTTCTAAGTCCTAAGAAGTCCATTTTTAGAAGTCCTAATTCTTCTAACGTTGTCATTGTAAACTGGGTACTTATTGCGTCTTGATGTTTGTATAATGGTACATATTCATCAATCGGATTTTTAGATATAACGACACCTGCCGCATGTGTAGAAGCATGTCTAAGCATTCCCTCTAACTCTTTAGAAATATTTATTATAGTTTTTGTCTCTTGGTCTTGTTCATACATTGCCTTTAAGTTAGGATTTGTTTCAAGAGCTTTGTCTATAGTCATTCCTAATGCATTTGGTATTTCTTTTGCTATTTTATCGACTTTATTATATGGTATATCTAACACCCTACCGACGTCTCTTATAGCTAATTTTGCACCCATTGTACCAAATGTAATTATTTGTGCAACATGGTCTGCCCCATATTTTCGCTTAACATAATCTATAACTTCTTCTCTTCTTTCATAGCAGAAATCTATATCTATATCGGGCATTGATATACGCTCTGGATTTAAGAATCTTTCAAACAGTAAGTTATATTTTATTGGGTCTATATCTGTTATTTTAAGTGTATATGCAACTATTGAACCTGCAGCACTACCACGTCCAGGCCCTACCATTATTCCGTTTTCTTTTGCAAAATTTATAAAATCCCATGTTATTAAGAAATACTCTACGTATCCCATTTTATTAATAACACCTAATTCATATTCTAATCTATCTATAATTTCTTGACTTGGATTTTCATATCTTTCATGTAACCCTTTGTAACATAATTCTTCAAGATAACTTGAAGTTGTATATCCTTCTGGAACTTCATAATTTGGTAAGTGTATTGTATTAAAATCAAACTCTACATTACATCTTTGTGCAATTTTTTCAGTATTATCTAAAGCTTCTAGTGCATATGGGAATAATTCTTCCATTTCTTCTCTTGATTTTAGATAGAACTCTTGAGTTCCAAATCTCATTCTTGCTGGGTCATTTAATGTTTTACCCATTTGTATACATAGTAAAACATCATGTGCCTTTGAATCCTCTTTATCGACATAATGAACATCATTTGTGGCTACTAATGGTATATTTAACTCTTTAGATAATTTTACTAATGATGCATTTACTTCTTTTTGTTCTGGAAGATTGTGATCTTGTAATTCTAAGAAGAAGTTCCCTTGTCCAAAAATTTCGTTATATGTTAAAGCAATTTCTTTTGCTTTTTCATAATTTCTGTTCATTAATGCATTTGAAACATCTCCTGCTAAACAAGCCGATAAACATATAATTCCTTCACTGTGCTCTCTTAAAGCTTCTATGTCTACCCTTGGCTTATAGTAAAACCCGTCTACATATGATATAGAAACTAGTTTTATTAAGTTTTGGTATCCAGTCATATTTTCAGCTAATAAAATTAAATGTCCGTACCTTTTATCAAAATTGGGGTCCTTGTCTTTTAAACTACGTTGTGCAGTGTATAGCTCACATCCTATTACTGGTTTTATACCAGCTTTTTTTGCCTCTTTGTAGAAATCTATAACACCAAACATATTTCCATGGTCAGTTATAGCGACAGATTTCATACCTAATTCTTTAGTTCTTTTTATAAGTTTCTTAACTCTTGAAAAACCATCTAGCAAACTATATTCTGTATGCACATGTAGGTGCGCAAATTCGCCTGACATATCTCCACCTCCTAATATAAATTTTGTATATAAATATCTAATATAATCGTATTTTTTATTAATTTATACCCATTTCCTATCTGTATAAATTAATATATTTTTTAAAAACAAACAAGGGGAATTTATGTAAAATTCCCCTTGTTCTCTATTTTAAATCATTAGCAATTTGCTCTATTTTCTTTAATCGATGATTAACACCTGATTTACTTATAGGCGGATTTAACATCTCCCCTAGTTCCTTCAGTGACATATCTTCATTTTCTACTCTTAAGAGCGCTATCTCTTGTAAATTTTCTGGTAAACTACTAATTCCTATTTTACTTTGGATTAATTTTATATTTTCTACTTGTCGAACTGCTGCATTTACAGTTTTTGATAAGTTTGCAGTTTCACAATTTACAATACGATTTACGTTATTTCTCATTTCTTTTACTATTTTAGTACTTTGTAGACTAAGTAGTGCTTGATACGCCCCTATCATACTTAATAAATCAGAAATTTGTTCACTTTCTTTTAAATAAACAACAAAACTATTTTTTCTAGCAACTATTTTTGCGTTTAATCCTTCAGAGTTTATTAAATCCCTAAGAGAATTTGCGTAATCCTCGTTATTAGTTACAAATTCCATATGATAATTTTTTTCGGGGTCACTTATAGAACCTCCACCTAAAAAGGCACCTCTAAGATAAGCCCTTTTTAGAACTTCATCATCAAATACTTCTTGTGGTATGTTGTTTGTCGGAAAGAAACCATCTCTATCTTCTAGTATTGCCAACTTTTTAAGAAGTCTTTCCGCCCCATTTTCACTTTTAACCATCAAAACATAACTGTTATTTCTTTTTAGCATTTGATTTTTATTTACAGAAATTGTAGTGTCTATATTAAATTCTTTTTTAAGTAGTTTAAATACTCTTCTTGCAATTGAATTTAACTCTGTTGTTATCTTTACATTTATTTTTCTTAATCCCGCAAATTGTATAGTCCCAGCCATTCTAACTATAGCTGATAGTTCTGATAATTTATCATTTACATCGATATCTTTAACTCTAGCTAATTCATTCTTTGTCTCACTTGAAAAAGACATTTCTATCACCTAATTCTAGCTTTTTTTATTCCTTTTTTTTATTTCTTCTAATGCAACCTTTATTATTTCTCTTTCATCATTATACCTTGCTAAATCAACCACTCTATCTAAATGTATGAATTTAGCATCCACAAAACCTTCTTCTTTTAAAGGAATTGTCTCCATATCCTTCGATTTCATTAGATACCAAAAAACGGTTTTATGGACAGCCTTGTTTTCATCCCAATTCTCTTTATATGTGTAATGTATTTCTCCTAAATATTTTAAAATTTCGGCTTTTACTCCTGTCTCTTCTAGTACCTCTCTTAGAGCCGCGTCTTTTCTTTGTTCACCTTCCTCTACCCTTCCTTTAGGTAACACCCAATCTCCGTTAAATTTTCTAAGTAGAAGAATTGCATTCCCAAATAAGACTACACCCCCGGCGCTAATCTCTTCTCTCATAGATTTTCACTCCTTAATTCAACATAATAATAAGAATTTCTTCATAAAGATATAAAATCCTTTTTTATTCACTGTTACATATCATGACCTAGAGCCAGTTTAATAATTATACTAGAAATTTCATCAGCATTATGCCTAATATAGTTATCTTTTACTTCTATTAAATTCGATTCCACAGCCTTAATTCCCATACATTTCAATTTTAATCTTTGCTCATTATCTAATAAAACTTGTGTTGAACCGTCATCGTTGTATCTTCTAGCTACAGATTCTGATATCTTTTCATTATTAGTTACAATGCAATCAATTAATCCTGGTTCAGTATGTTTAATTATCGCTTGGACATGATCTAATACATTATATCCCTCTGTTTCTCCTGGTTGTGTCATAACATTAGGTATATATACTTTCTTAGCATTTGATTTTTTGATAGCCTCAATTACTCCTGGAACTAGTAAATTTGGTATTACACTTGTGTATAAACTTCCTGGTCCCATTACAATTATATCCGCTCCATGTATAGAGCTTATTACTTCATCTAGCGGTCTGCAATTTTCTGGTATTAAAGAAATTTTATCTATTTTACATTTTTGTTTTCTAACTTCTTTTGGTATTGTTGATTCTCCCTTTACAATTTGACCATTTTCCAATTTTGCACTTAAATCTACATTTTCAAGTGTAACTGGTAAAACTCTTCCTGTTA
>CALEBD010000413.1 GCA_937944945.1 uncultured Clostridium sp.
ATCATTATAAGGATTAGTATCAACTGTTTCTGCAGCTTGAATTTGAACTTGTTGCTGTTTTGTTTCAATAAGTTTATCGTTATAATCCTTATCGTTTTTAACTTTTTCTCTTTCAATAGCTACTTTTTCAGCTTCAAGTTGTAGTCTAGCTTGACTATTTTGTTCAAGTTGATTTTGTGATTGACCTAATTCCCTTTGTAATTGTTCATTTTGTTTCTGTAACTGTTGCAGATTTTGTTCATATTGCTGAAGTTGTTGCTGCAACTGAGAAACACTATTATTTTCTTCCTTCTTAACAGCAGTAGCTTTAGCTACATAACGTTTAAGTTCGGACATACTATTGGCAGTTGCAATACTTACTGCCATATCGGGATCTGACATTCCAGCTTTAATTAATTCAATATTAAGAGCCTTTACAGTTTCCATATCTTTAAAAGACTTAGAACTATCCTCAATATGTAAATCAAAATCTGTAAGTGTATAATGTTCAGGAAGTGCAGTAAATATTCTTGAATATTTATTACCTAACACAATAGTACCAGTAATACCATTTGGATATACTAATTTAGCTAAATTAAGCATATCATAATTAGCTTCTTTATAAATGATATCCATGGTCTCAAAATATTGTTTAGTTAATAAACCTGACATTTTAACTCCAAGTTGAACATTAGAAACTGCATCTCTCTGTTCATATTGAGCTAATCTTTCAGGTAACACTCCTGTAATTGAAGAAGCTTGTTGTTCTACAGCTTGAATAGCTAATTGAATACCTTGAATAGCTTGAGCTTTAACTGTATCATCAAATCCATTAAAAATAGTATTAGGCATACCTTCATTACCTTCCTCCTTACTATTTATTAATGCTAAGCCATTCTTTTTATATGCTTGTCAAGCTTTAACTCGATCTGTTAATTTTTCACCTAAAAACGAAGGAATAAAAGAAACATCCATCCAATCTCCAACTCCTCCTGAAGAAGCAATAAGATTATCTCTAAAATATATAAGTAAATCATATTTCATTGTTTATTCGATATAGGTCGTTAATCTATATCCGTCTTTTTGACTGCTGCATGTCACCATGCAGATTAGACTATATCATACAAATTTGATTTAAAATTAATTCAAATAAATTCTGTTTCATTATATTTCATAACTACTTATAATTAATTTTAAATTAAACTTGTCCCCGCGCTTCCACTTACTTAAGTGTACTCCTTTCGGATAGTCGTTGAACTTTCAAAGATATTTCTATCTAAGCTTAGCTGCTGATTGTCTTAAATTTACTATTATTCAATTTAAGGTTTTCCAGCAATTCACGGGGTTTATACAGGACTCATATAATTTAATCCTGTAGGTCCATAGTATGTGCTATTAATGAATATGGATCTCCATTTTTATCTAAGAAAAACATTCCGTTAACAGATAATCTACATCTACTAGGACAATCTGCACTTCTTACAATATACTTTGATTCTCCACGAGTAATGTATACTTCTGAACCAATTTTTACTCCTTCATGTCTTGTTAATTCTCCAGTTTTATAATCTGCTTCAATTCATTCAACTTCATATACAGGAATAAGATGATTTTTTATAGGTTCTATTGAATCATAATCTCCAGGTCATCCTGGATGTGCTTCAAGTCCTGCAAGAATACCTGTATGTAAATTATCCGCTCGTAAATTAGGTTCAGCAGGTTTACCAACATATCTAACCAAATAAGTAGGAGATGTTGAATCAGCAGTTTGTTGCATATCTCTAATTTTCTTAGCGGCTTCTGTAGTTAATTCTGATCTGAATGTATTTAAGATATCCTCTCTTGACATCCATTTTCTAATAACAACTCTCTTAGAATCTGCTAGATAAGGAGAATTTGGATTACGTTCTATAAACGTATTAACAGGATTTAAAATTTCAATATTGACATTTGAATTACTTTCTGTAGGTTTTACTCTATAGTAACAAGTACCTGTAACAAGTAAATCTGTAAGTAATTCTGCCATTTTACGTTTTAAATCAATATTTCTTGATTGTCTTAAATAATCAAGAATATTTTGTGCAGCAATTTCATATTCTGAAACGAAAGAATTGAGTTGATCTCTTTTTCAATAAAAGGATCATTTACAATTTCTTTGTTTTCAATAATAGCTGCAATAATGTTATTCTTTAAATACTGTTGCAAATAATTAAATACTTCTGCACTAATTTTAAGTTGCTTTTCTCTCATTATATTTGAAACAGTCTTTTCATCTTTGCAAGATACTTTTAAATCTTGATTTAAACCTAGATACTCTCCAACTAATACATCAATATGTTTCTTAATTAATGGTGTAAAACTAACTGATGTAGGAGTCCCAATTCCGTAATTTTCTTCTAGGTGTTTGAATTGATCTGCATCTCTACGACAATGATAATATCCATAAGCTTTTCTTATAGCAACTTTATCATATACAAGATTACCTATCGCATCATTAATCTTCTTTACTTCATTCTCTATCACCATATTCTAATACTATATATTGATTTCCTTCACCTGGAGTAGTCATTTCTCCAGAATAATATTTTGTTCTATCTAGTTGTCTGTTTCTAAGTTCTTTTTCAAGAAATTCGAAAAAACCTTCTTCATCACCTTCATAGACTAAAACTAATGGAGCTTTTCATTGATTCAAATCTAAACTTAATTTCCATTGATTACTATCTATAGTTAATGTAAAGTCTCCAGTGTAATATGCACACATAGCCTTTTCAATTATTTCATATACTTTATCAACGAGTTCCATTCTTTTGCGGTATTACTCCATATTCTTTATAGCCTTTTTCATTAGTGAACCATCCAATATTTTCTCATTCTTTCGCTAATTTATCTTGAGCAGCAGGTCGTATATTCATTAATTCTTCATCTGCAATTTCTGCCATTTCCATAGCTGCAATAATATCGAACTTTCGTTTATTTTCTCAAGAATATTTTAACAATTGCTCAAGCATTTCATCAATATCAATTGAATAACAGTAATCATTAACAAAATTATTAATTAATTCAAGACCATGCTTGATAATAGCTTCTGTAGCTGGTACACCAATCATTTGTGAGTTGCCTCTTTTCATATCTCCAAGAGTTGAAGCAGGACGTTTCATAAATAGACTATCTTTCTTTTTTTCTTTAAAATATGTAACAATACTAATCTTAGTATGTTCAAGTAGTGCTTTACAATTATATCCTAATAACTTCATTGCTACATCATACGCTTCTCGAATATCTCGAGGACGATCTTTATAGATCGCAACATATTTAGCTTCTTGTAATCCATATATTCGTTTCTTAATAACTATACAGAAATCAGATACATCTGTTGAGGTAGAAGAATCTCCAGAACCTTGGTCAATAGAGTCTATTCCCGCAACATATAAATTTTTTAATACAAGACCATCTTCGTCACGAAGTGGCCTTTCATATATAGCAATTTTACTATTTGGATTATTTATAACTTTTACTTTTGTTAAATCAGGAGTATCTCCAGAACGATCTCATAATAATGATACATACTCTGGTTTTAATCCTGCCTTAAATATCCTAATTTGGGTTAATCTATCTGCAATTGCAATTGAATCAAAGATATTTTCACCCTGCTTATATAATGCTTCATTTGGAATAAAACAGTGCTCTGCACAATAATCAAGTAGGTCTTTGCCACTTAATTTTTTACGTTCTTCCTCATAAAACTTTTTAAATTCTTCAGATTGTGTAACGCCTCTTGTATCTAAGAATTCTTCTCGTAAACTAAACTTATGAGCTGGAATAAAGAAAGCTGTTAATTGTGGTTTTCTATCTTCTGTATCATAGTTTTTATATGGAAGTACATTATACCCTTCTGGTTTTGCAAAAATGTTTGATAAACCTTCAAGTGCCATATCATCACCACCTGTACCTAAAGCAATACGTGTTCCAAAATGATAACCACCAAGCTCAACAAGAGCATTACCTTGAATCCAACTTTTAGTTAAATATTTATTAGATCCTGCTTCTTCATAGATTAATCTGTCGACACGATCACCACGAATTTTATCAGATGTATCAGCAATTACTGAATCAATTTCTGACATTCAACCATATTCAACTCCATCAGGAGTAACTTGAGATGCACGCTTAGTATCTGCATTATTAACTTTTTGTCGTAGGTGGCGCATACCTCCATTAGTATTCATGTCTAATCAGTTTAACTGTTTTCAACATTTAGTTTTTAAAGGAGTAAGTTTACCTTCTGCAGCACAAGTTAATAAAGAACGATAACCTCTATTAGTTATATAAGGCCTTACTGCTAAACAAGCAACAATCTCAGATAATCCAATACCACGAGCTTTTAATATAGCTACATCTTTATGTAGTCTTTCAGCCATTTCAACATAATGAAAGAATTCATATTGTTTAGCTAGAAATGTAGGAAACTTTTCATTACGACCTGCACCACCTCTAGCTCCTTCAGAAATAACTTCCATTCTATAGAAATTTAAAAAGAAATAATGATCTCCTGTAATTCTATATTTGCCAACTGTATAACCTTCAGTACAACGTTTATATTGTTCTCTTCAGAAATCATTATAAGGCTTTGAATCTGCAGGATATTCCGTATATGAACCAGTTCTATCATAAATTTGAGCTAGTTCATTAAAAGGAGTAGGATCAAAATCTAAACCTTGAGTTTCATTAATTGGTCGATATCCAGTTAACTCATATGATAGCTCTGGATCAAAGTAAAGTACATCTTCAGTGACCGCCACATCTCACAAACCATCTCTCTTTTTATAAAAATCAGTTGCAGTATACTCAAATTGTTCTGTAGTATCTTCTTTCTGATCTCCAAGCATTTCTTGTAATTGCTTTTTTAATTCTTCTTCGAATTTATCTGAAAAAGATTGAGGAGTTGGTTCAGGATCTTTTATTGATTCTCTAAGTTCTTTATATTTCTCTTTAGCTGTTTTCTTTCTTTTGACTTCTGATTCTTCTTTATTTTTTATCTGTTCAAGCATTTTTTTACGTGCTTGAGACATTGAAGATTTAATTGTCTTTACCATACTTAACTATCCATAAATCCAGGTTTTACATCACCTCTATTTTTAGCATTGGATTGCATTTGATCTTTTTTATAATTAAGCTCAAGTTCTTTTAATTTATCTGCCATAACTCCAATACTAGCAATATCAGCTAATACATCTTTTGCCTTAAAGATAGGTTTACTATTATTATCTCTCTCTTCAAGGTCTATATTATCTAAAGATACTCTCATTTTTTCAAGAGTTCGATACGCTGTTTTTATAAGGCTAAGTATTCTAGAAGAATCTTTGATTTCCATGTATTTTCTAACTGCTGCATGGAAGACTGGATCGTCTCATTCTTCTTGAGTTAATCCAGAATCTTCCATAGCTGCATCATGCTTTTGTCTCTCTAAGTATTGTTGATATGGACTTTTTCAGTCACAAAACAACCATATATATTTAAATTCTCTTCAAGCTCTTAACCTCTTTGTTCCTTTTGGATCTTCTTTACATTTATTTCTTTCTGTATCTCACAGCGCTGCAAACTCCTTTACTAATAGTATTTCGTATTCGTTAATCTTTAGATTACATGTTACATTATCATAAAGGAATAAATCTAGCATTATTTTTTATTTAAATCATACCCATCTATAAATAACGGACTAAATCCATTATCTTGTTTACTAGCAAGTTCAAATGGGCCAAATACTTTTGGATTCTTTCTTAAACTAGAAAGATAATCAAAATCAACGTTATTAAAAAAATGATATCTTAAGTCTTTTGGATTGTTAACCTTTTGATATTGTTCCATCACGTTAAAATATCCATTTCCTAAGTCTCCAACTAATCTTCTAATTACCATTCCGTTTTTAGTTGTATCGGCTTTATCAACAGTATACGCATTACCTTTCTTAGATGTAACTTTTCTTGGTTTTTCTTCAGTTTCCCCACCTTCAGCAAATTTTTGTGCTCCAAACTTTGATTGGAGTTCTTTATATCTATTACTTACAGGAGACGACCGTCTCAATCCTAAAAATCCAAGAATTCCAGAATCATCAATATTACTATCTACTCTACCTCCAACGCCATTGTGTATATAAAGAGTATCTTGTTTATTTGGAGATACTAATTCTGATGTTGTAATATTATTTCTAGTAATTTGTCTTAAACCAACTCCATTAGGTAATACAGTTTGATTAACTCCAGGTTTTAAACTTCTAGCAACTTGTGCTCCATTGTGCACTCATTTATTAGGACTATATTCAAATAAATCTACTCCATGAAACTCCTTACGAGCTTTATCAGATTTTCTTTGAGAAGTTTTACCCCCTTCTTGGAAAAATGAACCAAGGTTTCTTGGATTGATGCGGTGTTCAACGGGAATAGATCCTAAAGTAGCATTATTTCCATAATTAACCGACATACTTCTAGGTCCTACATATCTACTATCAAACCTATTAGGATTACCTAAATTAGATGCCACTATGTAATCACTATATGAAGGATTAGTTATAACTAATTCTTCATTCATATTTGTAGGTCTAATTCCTTTAGCTGCAGACATTCCAGCTTCTTCTGCTCCAGAAATATTTCTTGATCCAAGATTAGATTGTGGAAGCTTTGGTTTCTTAGGAGCAGGTCTTGTTGGAGCTAATTGAGTTCCATATAATTTTCCATTTCAAGTAAAGCTAGTAAGTCCTGCACTTCTAGCTGCTGCAAAAGCTTGATTGAAATTACCTTGAGATAAATCAGGAGTAACATTAGTTTGTACATTTACTTTAGGAGTAATTCCAGTTTTCATAGATACTCCAAAAGATAAAGGTTGAGAAACAATTGAACCTTCAGTTTTTGTTACTTTAGGTTTAGAATTATCTCCTACAATATTTTTCATTGCAGCTGCTTTAACTTCTCTTCTACTTAATCCAAGATCTTGATCCTTAATAGCAGATTTCATATTTCTATATGCAGTACGATTGAATTTAGAAGATTTCTTACCTTCTTTTACAACCTTCTTATTTTCTTTACGTTCATTCTTTGCAGATCCTCCATTCTTAAATTTATTAACAAGATAAGCAAGTTTACCTCCTTGTTTAAACATTCCTGCAGATTGTTCTTGTTTAAATTGATTAATCAATCCAGAAATAGTATTCATACCATCTTCTGTTTGTGCTAACTCATTTAATTTTCCTACAATTTCTTCAGGTGTTTTATTTTGGAATTCTTCTACTTTAGATGGAAGTCATTGAACAAATTGCATTAATTCTTCTTGTTCCATGATTATATTGTTTTATTGTTAATATCTGTTGTAGAGCAAGTAATTTCAAATTTATTATATTTAGGATCTAAAGGTTGTGAAGGATAAATCCAAATAGGAGTAGTATTTGGAGTAGTTGTAATTGTATAATTCTGTCCTTCCAAAAACTCTTTAATTTCAGCTACAGTACCTTCTATTATTATACCATTGTTTAAATAAGCTTTCATAATTACTTGTTCTTATAAAATTTTAAATCTTTTGTTGAGAATACTGCTTCACGTAAAACCATATTCTTATCAAATCATCTACATTTAATACCTTTAAAGATATTAGTTATTTCATTACCATGTTTGTATGATTGTGTAATTTTTTCTACTACATACATAACAGGAGATGTAAGATCACCATGTTTTAAAGTGACTACATCTCCTGGGTTAAAAAACGTTTTTTCAATTTCGTTTATCATATTATTCTTTGTCCTTTTCAATTACTCGACATATAATGTTTTGTTCACTGATAGCGTAATAACCCATATTATTGAATGGAACAGGTACTACAGAATTTCTGTAATATATATCCTCTCCAGGTTTTACGTATTTACATTCGGGTCCTGCAGAAATAACAGTACCACATGCAATAAATTGTTCAGCTCTCTCCATCTCACCAGTATCATCAGACTTATATGTATCTGCAAAAAGATCTCCTGGAAGAATCAAACCTGAAGCACTTGTTTTAATTTCTCTATAAGGATTTTTTTCAAATGGTTTTATAATAACAGTATATCCAGTTGCAGCTACCTTCATTTTAGATGCATCTTTAGTACCTTTATTTAATTCAAGTAATCTATTTGCTGTTAAAAGCTGTTCTTCCTCCATTTTTTTATTATGAGCAGCAATTTCCTCAGGCGTTAATTCCTTTGTTTCATGTTTAATATTTGCTCCCATAAGATGAACTCCCATTTCTTGCATGTGTGCATTTCCTAAAAGATTTTTTCCCATAATCATTTACATTTTTTTAAATTTAACTTATTACCATTTATTGTTATAGCATTGTTCGTCTTCAACTCTTACTTTTGCATCTAATACGCATCCACAAAGATCACAAATATCTTGTCCACATAATTTTGTTTTATACGAGCAAGTGCTACAAATTGCCAGTCTTTTTTCTGCTAATTCAGATTTTTTATTAAATATTTTTCTATACCATCCAATAATTATATTCTTAACTTTCTTCATAATATGCTTTACAAAAAATTACCTGATCCAGTGTACTTGTCATTACTTAAATCTCCAGTATGCTTGTGTTTTCCTAATAATATCTGCCACTCGGAAATCCGCAAAGAAAATGTATTTTATAAATATAATATATTACCATTTCATTACTATACATTTTGCTGCAGGCAGTTTTGTTTTTCGATTAAGAGCACATCCGCATCCTTTTCTATATCCAATTTTTGGTCTATCTGAATAGTCTGTTTTATTATTTTCATTAATATATAATCTAGGATTACATATCGGACCCATTGGTGTTTCTTTGTATAATGGACATTCTTTACAAATCGCTAATCTTTTTTCAGATAAGTCTTCATTTTTATTAATTGCTTCATTAACATGTCCACTAATAATATCTATTAGTCCCATAATTAAAATACTATAGGTTTATC
>CALEBD010000414.1 GCA_937944945.1 uncultured Clostridium sp.
TTAAATATGAAAAGCTTTTCAAAATAAAGTTTAATAAAATAATATCAAAAGGGGAAAAAGTAATGGAGACAAAAAAGGGAACACCAATAGTTACAGAGATGCAGGTAATACCTGTTGCAGGGTATGACAGTATGTTGATGACATTAAGTGGGGCTCATGCACCATATTTCACAAGAAATATAGTTATATTAGCTACAAAAGCTGGAGTTGATCCAGAATTAGTATACCAAGCTATAAGAGGTGGATTAGCTGGAAGTACAGTATTAGATGCTAAATCAAACATGGTTATGGACAGAAACTTCAAACCAGGATTTAGAATAGATTTACATATAAAAGACTTAGGAAACGTGCTTGATACTGCTCATGGAGTAGGAGCTCCATTACCATTAACTGCAGCAGTTATGGAAATGATGCAAGCAATAAAACTTGATGGATGCGGAACAGAAGACCACTCTTCATTAGTTAAATACTATGAAAAATTAGCAAACGCTCAAGTTGTTAGAAAAGGAAACTAGGTTTCAACATTTGATTTAACCTCAAAATATACCTACAGATTATGTGGCTTTGCTACATAATCTGTTTTTTAATTGGGAATAAATTAATATAGGATTTAAAATGATATATAATTTAAGATAGAGTGAAGTTTTAAATTATATATAAGTGAAATATTAAGTGTTAATAATTGATAAGGAGGGGCCAAAATGGATAGATTTGTTAGATTAAAAGATGGAGCGTTGATGCCGAAATTAGGGCAGGGGACGTGGTTTTTGGGAGAAGATAAATCCAAAGAACAAGACGAAATTAAAAGTATAAAAATAGGAATAGAAAACAACATGACGCTTATCGATACAGCAGAAATGTATGGAGAAGGGTTAGCAGAAGAATTAGTCGGAAAAGCCATAAAAGGATATGACAGAGAAAAACTATTTTTAGTATCAAAAGTATATCCACATAATGCAGGAAGAAGAAACATATTTAGAAGTTGTGAAAATACACTAAAAAGAATGGGAGTAGAATATCTTGACTTATACTTACTTCACTGGAGAGGGGCAGTACCCCTAAGCGAGACTGTGGAATGTATGGAGGAGCTTGTTAAAAAAGGTAAAATAAAAAGATGGGGAGTTTCAAACTTCGATATAGACGATATGAAAGAACTTATGACTGTTAAAGATGGAGACAAATGCGTAGTAAACCAAGTCTTATATCACCTAGGCTCAAGAGGGATAGAATATAGCCTTTATCCTTGGATGAAAGAGCACAATATCCCCGTTATGGCATATTGCCCAATGGCACAAGGAGCAGACTTAAAACACGAGCTAATGACAAATAAAGAACTAATAAAAATCTCTGAGAAATACGATTTATCAATACCAGAATTGCTGCTTGCATTCGTATTGCAAAAAGATAATATTATCGCAATACCGAGAACATCTAACCCACAACATGCACTTAGAAATGCGAAGGTGGCTGATGTGAAGATTGATGAGGGGGATTTGGAGATTATGGATAGGGAGTTTCCGGCTCCTGATAGGAAGGTTTATTTGGATATTGTTTAGGGGATGGATTAAAATATATTAATAAAGGCCGTATACATGATGATTTTGATTATTGTGTATACGGCTTTTTAAAATTGATAGTAAATATAGGTATTAAAATCAAAATTAGGATAAATACTGATAAGATAGAAAAACAATTCTATATGAGAGGTGCTATAATGACAGATTTTATAATTGATTTAATGGTTACAATTTGGCTTACGATATTAATTTATTTATTTTTATCAGAGCTGTATTTTAGAACTAGAGGGTTTAAGGCAATTAAAAGAGAGATTGAGGTATATACAAAGGAATGTAATGAGTTAAATGATCATATAGAGGATATGAAGAGTGTGGATTTGGGGTTTAGAAGTAAGTATAAAAGTAATTTAAATTATTCTAAGAGCAAAAAAGGTAAAGGTAAAAAAAATCATTTAGAAGATTTGATAAATTGTGATTCTAGAACTTATATTTTTGGGGATAAGAGAAGGTTTAGA
>CALEBD010000415.1 GCA_937944945.1 uncultured Clostridium sp.
AGAAATACTAAAATCTGGACTTAGAGGTCGTGGGGGTGCTGGTTTCCCAACAGGTGTTAAATGGGAATCTGCTTCTAAAAACCCTGCTGTAAACGGTAAAAAATTCATTGTATGTAATGCTGATGAAGGTGACCCAGGTGCATTCATGGATAGATCACTTCTAGAAGGTGACCCAAATAGTGTTCTTGAAGCTATGGCAATAGCTGGTTATGCTGTTGGTGCTTCTCAAGGATATATCTACATAAGAGCTGAATACCCTCTTGCAATAGATAGATTAAAAATAGCTATAGCACAAGCTGAAGAAGCTGGTGTTTTAGGTGACAATATATTAGGAACTGGATTTAACTTCAAAATAGAATTAAAATATGGTGCTGGTGCATTCGTTTGTGGTGAAGGTACTGCATTAATTAACTCTATCGAAGGTAAACGTGGCGAACCAAGAATGAAGACTTTCTCTTCTTCTAAACATGGTTTATGGCAAGCTCCTACTTCAGTTAATAACGTTGAAACATTTGGTAATGTTCCAGCTATAATCAATAATGGTGCTGATTGGTTTGCTTCTTATGGTACTGAAGATTCTAAAGGTACTAAAGTTTTCGCCCTAGGTGGAAAAGTAAACAATGTAGGACTTGTTGAAGTACCTATGGGAACAACTTTAAGAGAAATAGTTTATGAAATAGGCGGAGGTATACCTAACGGAAAAGAATTCAAAGCTGTTCAAACTGGTGGTCCATCTGGTGGATGTATATCATCTAGAGACTTAGATACTCCAATAGATTTTAAATCTTTAGCATCTATAGGCTCTATGATGGGTTCTGGTGGTATGCTTGTTCTTGATGAAACTGACTGTATGGTTGATATCTCTAAATTCTTCCTTGAATTCACAGTTGATGAATCTTGTGGTAAATGTACTCCATGTCGTATAGGTAATAAGAGATTACTTGAAATGTTAACTAAGATATGTGATGGTAAAGGTACAGAAGAAGACTTAGTTGATTTAAAAGATTTAGCTTTAACTATAAAGAATACTTCTTTATGTGGTCTTGGTAAATGTGCCCCTAACCCTGTTCTTAGTACATTAGATTGCTTCTATGATGAATATTTAGCTCATGTCAAAGACAAAAAATGTCCTGCTGCTAAATGTCAATCTATGTTAAATTACTTCATCAATGATAATTGTATCGGTTGTGGATTATGTAAGAAAAACTGTCCTGCTGATGCTATCACTGGTGAAAAGAAAGAAAAACATGTTATCGATACAACTAAGTGCTTAAAATGTGGTGCTTGTATGGAAAAATGTAAGAAACATGCAATCGAAAAAAGATAGTACATTTATAATCAATTGTTAGACAATAATTTTTTAATTATTATTGAGGAGGGATTTACTAATGAGTTTAGTTAATTTAACTATAAATGGCAAAGCTGTTGCCGTACCATCTGGTACTAAAATACTTGAAGCTGCAAAGCAAGTAGGTATTAAAATACCTAGCTTATGCCAAATGAAAATAGATGAAATAGGTTTTACTAATGAATGTGCATCTTGCCGTGTATGTATGGTAAGTGCAGGAAGAAAACTAGTACCTGCTTGTGGTACTATGGTTAAAGAAGGAATGGTAGTTAACACTAACACTCCTGAAGCTTTAAAATATAGAAAAAATGTTGTTGAATTATTATTATCAGACCATCCACAAGATTGTTATACTTGTGCTAAAAGTGGTCAATGTGAATTACAAAATTTAGCTTCTGATATGGGTATAAGAAATATAAGATTTAAAGGTGAACAATCAACTTCACCTATAGATACTTCTTCTTATTCTATAGTAAAAGATAATGATAAATGTATATTATGTAGAAGATGTGAAACTATGTGTACAGAAGTTCAAACTGTTGGTGTTCTTTCTGGTGTAAATCGTGGTTTCAATACTGTAGTTGGTACTTTCTTCAATACTGACATGATGAATACAGAATGTACTTTCTGTGGACAATGTGTTAGTGTATGTCCAACTGGTGCTTTAATGGAAAAAGATAATACTAAAGAAGCTTGGGATGCATTAGCTCAAAAAGAAAAACCAGTTATGGTTCAAATTGCTCCAGCTGTTAGGGTTGGTATAAGTGAAGAATTTGGATTTGAACCTGGAGCTATATCTACTGGTAAAGTTGTTGCAGCTTTAAAAGCATTAGGATTTGATTATGTATTCGATACTAACTTTGCTGCTGACTTAACTATAATGGAAGAAGCTAATGAGTTTGTACAAAGATTAACTAAAGGAGGAAATTTACCAATAATGACTTCATGTTGTCCAGCTTGGGTTAACTTCTGTGAAACTCAATACCCAGATTTATTAAAATACTTATCAACTTGTAGATCACCACAAAGTATGTTCTCTCCAGTAGCTAGATATTATTTTGCAGACAAAGTTTTAGATAAAAAGCCTGATGAAGTAAGCGTTGTATCTATAATGCCTTGTGTAGCTAAAAAATACGAAGTAAAAAGAAAAGAATTGTCTCAAAACAACATATTAGATACTGATTTATCTCTTACTGTTAGAGAGCTTGCTAGAATGATAAAATCAGCAGGTATAGATTTGGAAAACTTAGACGAAGAAAACTTCGACAGTCCGCTTGGATATTCAACTGGTGCTGCTGATATATTCGGTGTTACTGGTGGTGTTCTTGAAGCTGCTTTAAGAACTGCTTACACTGATGTAACTAAAGTTGAATTACCTGATGATGCTATAGAATTTAAATCTGTAAGAGGATTTGAAGGAATCAAAGAAGCAACAGTTAACGTTGGTGGAACTGACGTAAATGTAGTTGCAGCTTCATCTCTAGGATGCGCTAGAAAATTAATGGATGAATTAAGAGCTGATATAGCTGCTGGTAGAGCTCCTAAATACCACATCATAGAAATCATGGCTTGTCCTGGTGGATGTGTTGCTGGTGGAGGTCAACCATTCCATGGTGGAGATTACGAAAAAGTTAAAGCAAGAGGTGCTGGATTATATGCAATCGATGCTAATAAGCCTAAACGTAAATCTCATCAAAACCAAGATATCAAAAAATTATATGCTGAGTTCTTGGGAGAAAGAGGCGGACACAACGCTCATACTTATCTACATACGCATTATTTTGATAGAAGTAATCCATATGCAAAAGAAGATCCAAAAGAAGCTGCCTTAACTACTGAATAAATTAGTTAATAATAGCCTTAAAAGCCTATAATATATAGATTAGATTGGCCTGTCGTGTTTTTACTCGACAGGTCTTTCTTTTTTTCAT
>CALEBD010000416.1 GCA_937944945.1 uncultured Clostridium sp.
GGGCAATACCTACGATCAATAAATTCTTATATAATTTTCTTATTAGAATAATACACTAACAGATTCGTTATTGAATATTTTCTTGATTGCATCTGCAAATAAGTCTGCTACTGTTAATACTTCTATGTTGTCTAATTTCTTTTCTTCTGGAAGTTTTATAGTATCTAATACTATTAACTTAGTTATAGAAGATTCTTTTATTCTTTCTATAGCTGGTCCAGATAAAACAGCATGTGTACAACAAGCATATATATCTTTAGCCCCAAATTTCTTTAATGCATTAGCAGCATTTGTTATTGTACCTGCAGTATCGATCATATCGTCAAGCATTATGATATTTCTATCTTTAACATCTCCTATTAAGTTCATAACTTCTGAAACGTTAGCTTTTGGTCTTCTCTTATCGATTATTGCTAGTGGAACATCTCCATCTAATTGGTTAGCAAATTTTCTAGATCTAGTAACACTTCCTAAGTCTGGTGAAACAACTGTTAAGTCTTCTAATCCCATTTGGTTGAAGTAGTTAGCTAGTAGGTTTTGTCCTAAAAGATGATCTACTGGTATATCGAAGTATCCTTGTATTTGTGCAGCATGTAAGTCCATAGTTAAAACTCTATCTGCACCAGCTGCTGTTAATAAGTTTGCAACTAATTTTGCAGTGATTGGATCTCTTGATTTTGCTTTTCTATCTTGTCTTGCATATCCGTAATAAGGAATAACAGCTGTTATTCTACCTGCAGATGCTCTTTTTAATGCATCTATCATTATTAATAATTCCATTAAGTTTTGGTTTACTGGATTGTTTGTAGATTGAACTACGAAAACGTCACATCCTCTTACCGTTTCATTCATGTTTACAGATATTTCTCCGTCACTGAATTTAGTAACTACACAATCTGAAAGTTTAACTCCTACTTTTTCAGCTATTTTAGCTGCTAGTTCTGGGTTTGCATTACCAGTGATTATTTTAATCTCACTTCCGCTAGTATTCATTATTATCCTCCCGAAAAATTTATATATTATATTATTAGACAATTATGTCTATTAAAGGCAAATTTATTTATTATTTTTAGCGTCTTTTGCTTCTTTTCTAGCTACCCAACCTTCTTTAACAACTTGTCTTTGTCTTGCTATAGCTAATGCTCCATCTGGAACATCTTCAGTTATAGTAGAACCTGTTGCTATATATCCTTTATGTTGTATATGAACTGGGGCAACTAAGTTTGAGTTAGAACCTATAAAAGCTCCATCTTCCACAACTGACCTAAATTTATTTTTACCATCATAGTTTACAAATACTACTCCACATCCAATATTAACATCTTTTCCTATATCTGCGTCTCCTATGTAAGATAGGTGTGATGCTTTTGAGTAATCTCCTATGTTAGCATTTTTAACTTCTACGAAATCTCCTATTTTAACGTGGTTTCCTACGTTACTTTTTGGTCTTAAATAAGCATAAGGACCAACAGTCGTATTTTCGCCAACAGCGCTATCTATTATAGTAGATATTTTTATTTCTGTAAAATTACCTATTTTAGAATTTGTTATAGAAGAATTCATTCCTATTATACATTCTTCACCTATTTCAGTGTTTCCTTTTAACATTACACCTGGTTCTATAATTGTATCCTTACCGATTTGTACATTTGACTCTATATATGTATTTTCTGGGTTGATTATTGTAACTCCATTATCCATATGTCTTTTATTTATTCTTTTTCTCATGATTGCTTCGGCTTGTGATAACTGAACTCTTGAATTTACACCCATAAGTTCTTCTATAGTAGCCCCTA
>CALEBD010000417.1 GCA_937944945.1 uncultured Clostridium sp.
TTATAAATGAGGAAGAAGAAGATTTTAAATATATTAAAGAAAATTATCCAAATATAAAAATTTATGCAACTGTGCATGTAAAGATGCGTTTTGTAAAAAGACATACAGATAAAAAAATCTTGGCTTTAGGGCAAAAAGCAGCTTATTTTACAGGTTCAAATAACTTTGTAAATATAGTTGAAGGTGGAGGAATGTATGGATTTAGCTCAATAGAAAAACTATCTAATCTTATGGTAGATGCATTTTTAAACGAAAAGGACATGAAGAAATTAATACAATTTAAGGGATTGGGGTGTGAAAATTATGAAACAAATCGCAAGTAGAATATCGATTTATTCAGCTGATACATTTGGAGTATGTTCAGCATTATATGAACTCGGTGGACTTTGTGTAATGCATGATGCATCAGGATGTAATTCGACATATAACACACACGATGAACCTAGATGGTATGATTTCGACAGCATGGTATACATTTCGGGAATATCTGAGATGGAGGCTATAATGGGTGATGATCAAAAGTTTATAGACGATATAATATATACTGCAAAGGAATTAAATCCTAAATTTATAGCACTAGCAGGTACACCGATTCCTACAATGATAGGTACTGATTTTAAAGCTATTGCAAACATAGTTGAAAATGAAACGAAAATACCTACATTTGGATTTAATACAACTGGCATGAACTCTTATGTAAGTGGTGCATATAAGGCTTTTGAAGCATTATCCAAAAGGTTTCTAAAGAGAAACGATAAGGAGAGTAGGGCAGAGAAGAGCAGGGTGAATATATTAGGGGCTACTCCACTAGACTTCTCTATAAATAATAGTAATAAATCTACTGTAGATTTATTAAAAGAAAATGATTTTGATGTGATAAGCACATGGGCTATGGGTAGCACTTTAGAAGATATAAAAAATGCAGTAAATACAGATGTAAACTTAGTTATTTCTTATTCTGGCATGGGAGCTGCAAAATATATGTATGAAAAGTTTAATATTCCATATATAGTTGGAACACCATTTGGAAAAGAATTTGCTAAAAAGATAGTAGCAGATTTAAAAGAAGCAATTATTACAAAAGAAAACAAGATATCTTATATAAATAGAAAAATAGACAAAAATCCACAAATTACAATTGTTGGGGAAAGTATAATGTCAGAATCTCTAGCATATGCAATTTCGACAGAAAAAAATAAAACTGTAAATGTGATTTCGACATTAGAAACAGACAAAAACCTCCTTTTAGAAGGAGATAAATTAAAAATATATGAGGATGATATAGAAAAAGAATTAAAAAATTCAAAAATTATAATAGCAGATCCTCTATATATACCAATTTGTCCACTTGATTCCAACTTTATATCTTTGCCACATGAGGGGTTTTCAGGGCGAATTTATAGAGATGAAATACCAAATTTAATTAATAAATCTTTATAGGAAAGGGGAATTTACAAATGAAAAAAATCAAAAAAATAATATGTGCACTATTAATAGCAACAATGGTGCCTGTATTTGGAGGGTGTTCATCATCTTCAACTAGTTCTACTTCATCAAAAGCAAGTGCATCTTCAAGCTCAGCATCTTCAGAAAGTAGTGATACAATAACTATAACTGACCAAGCTGATAATGAAGTAACACTTCCAAAAGATATTAAACGTATAGCAGTGTGTGATATATTACCACTTCCATCAGTTTTAACAGTTTTCTTTAATTCAGGAGATAAAATAGTAGGTATGTCAGAAGCTAGTATGGCAGCTGCTAAAAACGGTCTTTTAGGTGAATTATATCCAGAAGTATTAAAAGCAGATACTGGATTTATAAAAGATGGAGAAGTAAATACAGAAGAGTTATTAAAATTAAAACCGGATGTAGTATTTTATAGTGCATCAGATACAGCAATAGGCGATAAACTAAAAGAAGCTGGATTTAACGCAGTTGCAATATCAGTTAACAAATGGGAATACAACACTATAGAAACTTTAAACAACTGGATAGACTTATTAAGTCAAATATTCCCAGAAGATGCTAAAGCAGATGTAGTTAAAAAACACAGCGACTATGTTTATAAAATGGTTCAAGATAGAGTAAAAGATATACCAGATGATGAAAGAGCTAATGTATTTTTCTTATTTAAATATGATGAAACTTCAATCGCAACATCAGGTAACTCATTTTTCGGTAGCTGGTGGGCAAAAGCTATAGGAGCTAAAAACGTAGCTGATGATATTAAAAAAGACAACGCAGTACCAGTTAATATGGAACAAATTTACAAATACAATCCAGATATAATCTTTGTTACAAACTTTACACAAGCTCAGCCAGAAGATTTATACAACAACACAATAGGAAGTAACGATTGGAGCAAAGTAAAAGCAGTAGAAGATAAAAAAGTCTACAAAATGCCTTTAGGAATGTATAGAAGTTATACTCCTGGAGCGGACACTCCAATGACATTATTATGGTTAGCAAAAACTACATATCCAGATAAATTTGAAGATATAGATATGACTAAAGAAGTTAAAGATTATTATAAAGAAGTATTTGGCGTTGATTTAACTGATAAACAAGTTGAATCAATATTTGCACCGACATCAGATGCAGCACAAGGATTCTAAAATAATGAAGCTTAGCATTAAATAAATACTTTTATAAAGCAAAATTCTTATATAAATTAATGGAATTTTTAACTATGTAAAGTATTTATTAGCTATTTAAGTAAAACTCATATAAAAAGGGGCTAATACAGAATAAAAAATCTATTTTGTATTAGCCTTTTTTCATTGTAAGGAAATAATTCTATATAAAACACAATTTTATTTTTATAAAATGAACAATATGTTAAAATAGATGTACTCAGTAATAACATATTATAATGTCATTACTATATATAAGGAGGATTTTATGACTAATATAAAAAAATTACTACAAATACTAATTCCAGGTATTATACTGGCTATAATAGTTTATGCACTTTTTTTATTTTTTGGAGGAACCATACTATATTTACTTGGATTGAAGTACAATAATTTATTATCACTATCAAAGTTCTTTGGGATATTTTTAATTTTGAGTATGATTCTAGACTTTATAGTTGTATGTTTTTTAAAGGTTTTGAAAGAGCTAAGAAGACTTACAGATACCCAATATAATTTATTATATTTGACTTTAGATATACCTTTAAATATGATTATAATTGGCATATCAGAAACACTTATCAAAGGTGTCTCGTGCTCAATGTTAACTGCATTTATATTTTCTATAATATCTTATTTATTTGGTATATTTTTAGAG
>CALEBD010000418.1 GCA_937944945.1 uncultured Clostridium sp.
CCAGAATATAAGATCATCCAATAATTGACCAATAGTAACATCAGAACCAAAGGTATTTATTTCGCTGAAAGATTTACCATCTAAACCAACAGAAGATTTAATCACAGAGTTAAGGTAATTACGTCTTTTTACATCTGAACTAACCAAAGTAAGCATCATCTTTGCTATTAATCTAGCAACTGGTTCATCTACTTTTTTAGGATTAAGTTTCATTACAAAACCAGGAGTCTTAGTAAGAGATAATGCTGAAGGTATTATAAGATACGGAGTACCTGGATTGCCTGTAGCTCTTGCTGCATCTATTCTACCGTTGTGTTCATAGTATATAATTTGAGTATTAGTACCAATACCAATACGAACTGGTATATTCATTACTTTACCAGTTTGTGAATGTCTTACCTTGTGTATATATTGTTTAGACTTATTATCATAGGTTATACCCAATGAAGGTATATCTGCTATACTGTTCTAAGTAGAACCTTGAATAGTATTGAAGTATCCTCCCTCTCTATTTAAAGAACCTTGTTTGAATGACAAGCTACCTTTATTAGCCAATAATGATCTAATAAGTTTGATTCTTTCATCTCTTTGTTCTGGAGTTAACTTAAACTTACTATTAGTACCACCTTCAGCTGGAACATAATGTATATTCTTATATCTAATTTTAGATACTTCATTGTAAGTAGTAGCTTGTATCGGCAAGTAATAAATTATCAGTTGCTTATCTTTTACTTCTAAATCTTCAAATGCTTTTACAGGATTCTTACTGTTAAGGAGTTTCTTATATAAGTCAGCAGCCTTCTTAGCCTCTGGAGATATGTCTGTTTTGTTATAATTCTGACTTAAAGTAAACTCTACAGATAGAGCTTTAGGATCGAATGCAGGATTATTCACATACTGTAAAGCAAAATCCTTACCAGATAATAACTTAATGTGCTTATTATCTTTCTCTACAGGTTCTGTTATCTTTACTTCACCTTCTTGTTGTTCAACTGGCCTACTTACGAATTTTTCTTCTTCTGCTACAGGTTCATAGCTTTGCTCTCTATCTGGAGCCAAACTCTTCATCTACTGAGCATTTCTATCTCTCAACATAGATTCTTGAAAAGAAACTCCATCCTTACTCACCATATCGGCTAATACTGGATTGAGAGTTCTTTCTCCATTCAGTATAGTGTATTCAGGATATTCTACTCCATTTGTATCTGTATATATATATCCCTCATTATTACTATATTGAGTTTTAGATTTGTCAAACTGCACATCTTCTCCAGTAGAAGGATTTACATATGTAGTATTATCTTCTGGAAGACCGGTTATGTTTCTTCTTTCATTGTTGGCATAGAATTCATCCCCTCTATTCTATATACTTTGAAGATAATTTACATACTTAGTAAAACGCTTATTCTATTCTACTAGACTGTTCTTTATCTCGTTCCAATCTTCTGGTTTCTACTCACTCTTACTGAGTTCATTAAGACGTTTAGAATTATTCCTTCTGGCTGTATTTAAATAGTTTATTTTGCCTTCTATACCACCTGTTAAAAATACTCTATTACTTTCTTTTATTTCATTCGGAGTACTTTCATCATTATTTATAGTAGACAGCTATTCATACATTTCCTCAAGCTCTTGTTCTATCTATTGATCTCTTAAAGTAGCTTCTTCTTCAGCAGTCTATCTCTGCTTAGTTTCCTCCTGTATTTTATTACTAGTTTCAATAGCTTGAGTTACAGCTTTATTAGATTCAGTAAAGTCCTGTTTAGCTTTATCACCAGATAAGTATTGCAAGTCATACTTGTCTAGTATATTAGATATACGTGTATTATCTTGAATCTCTTTATTATCAGCATACTGATCAAGATTCATTGCTGTTTTATAAGTGGCATTATTACGTATATTGTTGTATCTATGTTTTATTTCCTTAGCTAACTGTTCTCTAATCTTAATACGCTGTTCATCAGTAGTCTCTGGTTTAGAATATTCATCTATTAAATTCTGAATTTTGATCCTACTTTTCTGATCAGCAGTAGTAGGTTCGCCAGCTATTGGTTCATTTAGAGTCAAATCTAATGCGGCCAATTCTGGAGACTGATTTTCTAAATTTTGAATTTTCTTTCTAGTCTCATTGTATATTCTTTGAGACATATTAATATTAAATAATTTAGAAAATATTTGATTAGCTAACATGTTTTTAGTAATCATATAAGCTAATCTTTCAGAATCATTACTCGGTTTAGTTGATTTAGATATATCATTAGATCTTCGTATTGCATCCTTTCTAGCATTCTGTATTAAATCAGCTTTTTCATTTATACCTGCATTTCTAAGTTGATTTTCGAATGCCTGCAATACACTCATACCAGTTGCATTAGTGGATAATGCATTATCTATCTGACTTGTAAAGGCTAATATATCTTTAGTAACAAAATCAGGATCTGCTACATCAGCATCCTTAAGATTCTATATATAATCCTATTGATTTCTTAACTTCTCTAACAAACTAGATGCTACCTATACCTAATCGTTTGGTTCAGTATACATCATTGCTTCATTAAATAGAGCTTTACTTTGTTTATATAAATCATTTAAAGTAGTAGCCCTCTCCATTACTCCATCATATTGTTCCTGAGTAATAGCTCCTTGTTTCGCAGCCATCTTAGCACCAGCTGCTAACGAATCAAATTCTCCAGATGCAATATAGGGTATTATGGAGTTGTCTTCTTTAGTTCTACTATTAGCAAATCCACCAAAAGCTCCAAGAATTGCACCAATTGTACCTTCTTCTAACATGCCCATCCATTCGTCTTTACCAAAAGCTTCTGTACCGAACATGCCTTTACCTTTTACAGCTTCGTTGGGAGCTATAAACTGGTCATATAATGATTCTACGCTATTCTTCACAAATCCTTGAATAGCTTCTTCACTACCTTCTTCCCATGCTGTACCTAATACTGGTACTCTGGTAAATTTCTCTACTTGGTCAAATATCTTTCCTATGATACTATTTGATACAGCCTTATCAGATAACTTAGTTAAGTCTCCTCCTACTGAATTGATAACAGTCTTGGCAGCATTCTGTGCTCCAGACCCACCTACTAACCATTTATTAAGCACGTTGGCTCCATACTTTTGCTCTACTAAAGTATTTAGAGCACCTGTAATAAATCCGATTGTAGCAGCATCTTCTAAGGGCAATCCCATTTGTCTTGCATATTGATATGCTTCACCATAATTAAGAATTAGTCCAGCGCTAACCATAGGTATTAATTCTGGATTCTTTACGAATACGTCATTTATAGTCTTGCCTATAACACCTAGACTTTCATTAGCAATACCTTCTGCACTTAGTACAGTATTAAGTTTATTAGCACTATCTCTTAAACTATTCAAATTAGTAGCTTTACCTACTTTGTCAAGTAATCTAGCACTGCCTTTTGCCATACCAGATACTCCAGCCATTACAGATTTAGTTAGTCCACCAAACGCTGCATACTCAGCTAATGAAGATACACCTTGCCCAAGACCTGCTGTAAAAGCATAAGGATTATCGAATAAAGATTCTTCTTCCCTCATACTTGTCTTACCTATTCTACTGTTATCTACTAAGGCTTTACTTTCATCAGCCAGTTGGTTCAACCAACCATAGTCTGACTTAAAACCATTGCCAGTAATACCATTACCAGTAGCTTGAAGTAAGTCACCTGTACCAGCAGCAAATTGTAGTACATCGGGTACTATGTTAGCTATACCTCTAGCTATACTTCTGATACCTGTCTTTAATAAACCATCCTGATACTTTTTAGGACCATATATGTTAGCTAAAGCAACACCTGCTGCTTCCATTTTCTACATAGAAGCCTGATCTGCTAATACTTGTTTATAAACATAAGTATTTAGATCAGGGTCATATTTAACAACTAACCTTGTTACTAAGTTGCCATTATTATCAAATTCAGGTTTATTTTCCTTAGATTTTATATCACTGAGTATATTGGCTACTTTACCGTCTACTATCTCACTATATGTATACTTAGATGTAGGTTTACTAACATCAATATAATCCTTTAAAGGTCGTTCTTTATCTGACAACCAACCTAAAGTATTATCTACCTTTATTCTATCGTAAGTAGCTTTATCATAGGTAGCAGCTAATACAGAATTACCAAACAAATCTGTATTCAATTCTTCTACACTACCTTTACCACTACCCAATTCATCTGCTCTTTCGAAACCTATTTCAGGATTAAGGAGATTATTGAATGCGATAGCATCCATCTCTTCTGAATTATAAGGTTCCACAGTGAATTCGTTTATCACTGATGGAACCTTTCTAAATGATTGTACGCCAGCATAAAACTTTCTGAGACCTCTGTCTACGTTCTGCTGAACTACTGTATCAAATTTTGGTATCATAAATATTTATTAAAAGTTACTATTAAATCCTGCAGTAGCTTCTTCTACTGATTGACCTAATACATCACTATATAATTCTTGGTTTATTTTGGTTCCCTAGTATTCTTTATTGAATCCTAGGTTATGAGTCTGGTTATAACTTGAAGAAATACCTACAGGTCTAGCCATTTTAATCTCGATTAAATCTGAATATTCAACTCCATCTATATCATATTTACCTTTGAGTTCATTTATAAGCTTCATAGTTCTGTCAGTAGAACCATAACCGCCAGTAAGAATATTCATATACTTCCTAGCACTAATACCTTTGTATCTATCAGGTTCAGAATCAATAATTTGTTCAATTACCTATTTAAATCTTTTTTTAGGAATAATAAGACTACCTTCTTTCATAAGTATATTCTGTTCTCCATTAGAATAAGAAAAAGTCTTATTGTTTGGAGCAAATACACCATCTGAAGATATAGTAGCTAACGCTGTTTCAATGATCTTAGGATCATAATAAATATTAACTGGAGCACTCTTAATAGACATACCAGCACCTACCGTAGGACTCATCATAGTAGGTATAGAAGTTCCACTTTCTACTGTAAATACTCCAGCTGGAATATCTCTAGCTATTGCCCCCTTCTGAGTAAGAAGCATATCACCTAATTCATATTGATATTTCTCAGCATTATCATTTGGTAAGCTGGCTGCCTTTTTATCTGCAGGCTTAATTTTTATTGGGGTATACTCTTTATAGTTAAAATATTCAGTAGGAGTAAGTGTACCTTTTACTTCTTCTGGTATTCCATTAGCCATACTATTATATACTGCTCCGTTGATTTTAGTCCAATCTTCTGGAGTAAGTTCACTAAGGCCTTTACCAGACTGAGAAATATAGTTATTAACCATATTTCTTTTATAGTTATCCATTTTAGCTGCAGCTTCTTCTTGAAGTACAGTTATTCTGGTTGGCTAACCAGCTTGTTGATTTTGACCGTATTTCATTCTAGCAAGATACATTTGTAATGCAGCAGTATTTGTTTCAGGTAATTCCCATGCAAACTCTCTAGCTGCAGTATACAAAGTAGTATCCAGCATGTCCCGTGCGTCTTTCTCACTTAGATTATATCGCTTCATATAAGATTGAACATGCTTAGCATACTCCGGAGTATTACGTATAGAAGATATGTTGTTATCAACTTCCTCCATTGTTCTTTTTGCAGTAACTCCTTTCCATCTGTCAAACCCTTCATCTCTAATCCAACTTGCTTTAAGGTTGTCTACATATGGTCTAACTAAATCTACCTCTGATTTATATGCCAAAGGTGATACATCATTAAACGTACCGGATTTAGTAGTATCATAATTAGTAAAATCAACATAATGCCAATATGGATTATATTTACCAGATAACATTAATTGTTGATTTGCTTTCTGTCTAGTCAACAAACCTTCTCTGCTCTGTTTTAGATTACTAAGGGTAGCATAATCTACGCTGTTTAGTATACTTTGTAATGTAGCCCTATTAGCAGAATCCTTCATCCAATCAGGATTAGATACCATAGAGTTAATAACATTCTATATGTCTTCTCTACCAATAGTATTATTATACCATGTTTGCGTATCTATAGCTGAAGGAGATTGAAACTCACCAAACTTCTACAAAG
>CALEBD010000419.1 GCA_937944945.1 uncultured Clostridium sp.
TGACAGCGGCCGCGGTAGCCCTGCTGGTACGGATGATCTCCCGTAATGAGCGTGCGGTTGCCGAGGCAACCAGCTGGCTGAAGAGAATTGTCGTGACCTGGATTGTGCTCAATACTCTGGGTTTTGTGGTCGCCTATCTGCAGCCGCTGATCCAGGGCGGACAGTACACACCCTAAACCACCCATCGAGTCCAGTAAGGGCAAAATCAGAACTCAGAACTGAGGAGGATATGTCAGTGAAGAAAAAAGAAATATAATTGCAAAGGTAATAGAGGATACAGGGTACATACCATCAGCTCAAGCTAGAATACTAAGAACAAAAAAGAGTAAGTTAATAGGTGTTATTATACCAAAGCTAGATTCACAATCTATAAGTAGAGAAATTTTAGGTATAAATGAAGCTTTATCAAAGGAAGGATATCAAATTATCCTTGCTGATACATTTAACAATGAACATAAAGAATTAGAATATCTTAAGGTTTTACAAAATAATCAGGTAGATGGAATTATATTAATAGCAACAGTATTTACTAAACAGCATAAAAAACTATTACAAGAGTTAAGTATACCAGTAGTAATAGTAGGACAATATTTAAAAGGTTATTCATGTATATATAATGATGACTATAATGCAGCAAAAGATATAACTAAAGAATTAATAAAGGATAATAGAAAAAATCCTGGATATATAGGTGTAAACTTAGATGATGAATCAGCTGGTAGCGGAAGATATAATGGGTATATAGATGCACTAAAAGAGTATGGGATAGATATCAATAAAAATAATATGAAAATAGCAAAGTTTAATATGGAGGATGGTTACTTAAAAACAAAGGAACTTTTCTTAGAAAATCCAAATATAGACGCACTATTTTGTGCAACAGATAATATCGCTGTTGGAGCTATGCAATACTTAAAAGAATGTGGAAAGAAAATACCAGAAGATATTTCAATAGTTGGTTTTGGTCATACAAATATATCAAAGGTTGTAGAACCTAAATTAACAACAGTACATTTTCATTATAAAACTTCTGGAATAGAAGCTGCTAATATAATTATGAATATGATTGAAAATGGAGACAAAATTATTAGAGATATAAAAATGGGGTATGAAATAATAGTTCAGGAATCAACAAATTAAAAATAAGCACTTAATCTGATAATGAGATTGGGTGCTTTTTTAATTTACAACTTATTACCTAGAGCAAGAGATGAAGCCATTGGCGCTATGAATGAAGTGAATTTATATGTATAATTAGTGATAATACATATATAAAGGGGATATCAAAATAAAATATGGAATTGATTTCAGATTTTAATAAATTTATAAGTTAGTCATAGCAAGTTATATGATTAAAGAATGTGGAAAAAAATTCAAAAAAACCTTTGCATAAATATAAGTAGCGTGCTACAATGAACTTGAGAAATGTGAGAACGATATCATATATTACAAAAGGGGGATAAAAATATGGAAGAAAATAAACAAGAAAAATATTTACGCATTTCGAAAGAAATAGTGAATTACGTAGGTGGAGAGGATAATATTCAAGGCGTTGCACATTGTGCGACAAGATTACGTATAGTGCTAACTGATAATAATTTAGCCGACATTGAAAAATTAGAAAATATTGATTCAGTAAAAGGCGTGTTTATCGCAGGTAACCAATTGCAATTAATATTTGGAGCAGGTTTAGTAAATGAAGTTTATGAAGTATTCAGTCGTTATACACATACAGAAAATATGTCGCTTGGAGATATTAAAGCTCAAAGTGCTCAAAAACAAAATCCAATACAAACAGTAATCAAGTCTTTATCAGATGTTTTTATCGGTATTATGCCTGGGATATTAGCTGCAGCATTACTTATGGGGATTACTGGTGTTTTAGGCAAATGGGATGTTGTTGTAAATAATGAAACATTATATGCAATTAATAAATTAGCAAGTATAGCTGCTAATGGAATATTTAGTATTTTACCAATGGCTGTTTGCTATAGTGCTACTAAGAGATATGGTGGAAAACCAATCTTAGGTATGATTGTTGGAGCGATAATGCTTGATTCTTCTTTAGCAAATGCATATTCAGTTGGATCAGGAAGTGTTGTTCCAGAAGTTATTAGGATTTTTGGCTTCCCAATTGAATTAGTAGGATTTCAAGGTGGAATTATAATCGCATTAATGATGGGATTTGTAGTTGCTAAATTAGATATTTTCTTTGATAAAAAAGTACCTGATTTTATTAAACTATTATTATCACCATTATGTACAGTATTTATTTCTACAGTATTATTATTCACAGTTGTTGGACCATTAGGTAGAGAGTTAGGTAATTTAATAACAGGAAGTTTAATTTGGATGACTGAAAATCTAGGTGCGTTAGGTTATATGATTTTTGCAGGTTTACAACAAATAGTAGTTATTACAGGTTTACATCATATTATAGGAGCTGTTGAAGCTCAGTTAATTGCTGATACAGGGAGAAACTTCTTAAATCCTTTAATGTCAGTTGCATTGATGGGGCAAGGTGGAGCTGTTTTAGGATATTTAATATTAAACTGGAATGATGTAAAAGCTAGAGAATTATGTATTCCTTCATTTGCATCAACTTTATTCGGAATAAGTGAACCAGCTATATTTGGTGTTAACTTACGTCATAAGTTCCCGCTAGTTGCTGGATGCTTAGGAGGAGCTATTGCAGGTGCCTATGTTTATTTTGCTGATTTAGCAGCATTAGGGTTTGGGACAAGTGCATTACCTGGTATAGCTATTACTGACCCTACTAATAATGGATATATAAATTATATAATAGCTCATATAATTGCTTTATCTACAGGTCTTGTGTTCTGTGTGATATTTGGTAAAGTTAAAGACAAAAAAACTACTAAAGTAGAAGATAGTGAATATGATGTTTCAGAAAAAGTAGGCAATATTGAAGTTACTTCTCCTGTAAAAGGAAGAGTTAAAAATATAGGTGAATCATCTGATGCTACATTTGCATCAAAATGTATGGGTGATGGAATTGCTGTAGATGTAATTGATGGGGAGATTGTCGCACCTTGTGATGGAAAGATAACTATTGTATTCCCAAGCAAGCATGCTATAGGAATGAAGCTGAAAGATGGTTCTAGTATACTTATTCACTGTGGTATTGATACTGTTAATATGGATGGTAATGGATTTGAAACATTTGTTGATGTTGACCAAGAGGTTAAAAAAGGAGATTTATTATTAAAATTTGATATAGATTTAGTAAAAGAAAAAGGATATTCTACGGAAACAATGATGTCATTTGAATTAGCTGACAAACGTACTTTACAAATGCAATACACTGGTCAAACTCAAGGAAAAGATGTTGTTGCAGTAGTTAAATAGGAGGTGGGGATCTCTAATGATGACAAAAGAAGATTACTTAAATGAATATAAGACTCATAAAAGTATGCGAGATAATGTTAAAAGGGATAATTATCGATTACAATATCATTTGATGCCTCCAACAGGCTTTTTAAATGATCCAAATGGGTTATTTCAAAAAGACGGTGTCTACCATATTTATTTTCAATATACACCTTTTACAGCTGGATGGGGAACAAAGCTTTGGGGACATTATACAAGCAAAGATATGATTAATTTTAATCAAGAAGAACCATTTTTATATCCAGATATTTCTCTTGATAGGGATGGTGTTTATAGCGGTTCTGCCTTTGTAGAAGATGAAACAATTAACTATTTTTATACTGGAAATGTGAAGTTGACTGATAGAGAAGATTATGATTATATTAATTCTGGTCGTGAACAAAATACAATTCATATGACAAGTAAGGATGGATATAAGATTAGTGAAAAGGAATTAATTCTTTCTAATGATGACTATCCAATAGATATGTCCAAGCATGTTAGAGATCCAAAGATATTTAAAAAGAATAACTATTATTATATGGTTTTAGGTGGTAGAACATCAGATAATCAAGGATGTGTGTTATTATATAAGAGTAAAGATTTAATTAATTTTGAGTATTATAATCGTATAGAAGTTGATGATTTCGGATATATGTGGGAATGTCCAGATTTATTTGAATTAGATGGAGAATTATTTTTAGTAGTATGCCCACAAGGAATATCTCAACGAGGTTATGATTATGCTAATGTTTATCAAACTGGATACTTTAAAGTTGATTATGATTTTGACAATAATACTTACAAAATAAGTGAATTTAAAGAGTTAGATAGAGGATTTGATATTTATGCTCCACAAAGTTTTTTAGATGAGAAAAATAGACGTATACAATACGCATGGATGGGAATACCTGATGCAGAATATAACAATCAACCAACTGTTGATTATTGTTGGCAACATGCTTTGACTATGCCTAGAGTTTTATCTTATAAAAACAATCAGATTTATCAACAACCACTAGATGAAATGAAAAATTTAAGATTAGAAAAAATAGTATCCAACTGTAAAAATATTAAACAAAAGGATACAGTTGTTTATGAAATGCAAGTTGATTTTGATAAGTCTCAAGATTTTGTTTTACAAATAAGAGACGACGTTCAATTATCATATTTAAATCATGTTCTTTCATTAAGTCTGAAGCAAAGTGGATATGGACGCTCAATTAGAGCAGTTGAATTAAATGAAGTTAATAGCTTGACTATATATAGTGATACATCAAGTTTAGAAATATTTATTAATGATGGACAAGAAGTATTTACAACTCGTCTTTATGGAAAATTATCTAATCAAAATATAGAATTCTTAACAGAAAATAAAGGTGAAGTATTCTTCTATCCGTTAAAAGGATATACAATTATTAAAAATGATTAATCAAAAGAGATTGTCACATAATAATATTGTGTCAATCTCTTTTAGCTTTTGATATACAAATTGATAGAAGAGGTGAAAATTTAATGAAAAAATTAATTTCAATAGGAGAGGCATTAATTGATTTTATACCTACAGAGTCAGGTAAAAAAATCAAACAAGTAGATGGTTTTAAACCAGCAGTAGGTGGAGCACCAGCTAATGTATGTGCTGCTTTTACAAAATTAGGCGGAGAGTCAAAAATGATAACACAATTAGGTGAAGATCCTTTTGGAGATAAAATAATAGATGAATTTAGAAAATATAATATAGGTTGTGAATATGTATCAAGAACATCAGAAGCTAATACGAGTTTAGCTTTTGTAGCTTTAGATGAAAATAAAAACAGAGAATTTTCTTTTTATAGAAAACCTGGTGCAGATATGCTACTTGAAGCAGATACTATAAAACAAGAATGGTTTGAAAATATATTTGCACTTCATTTTTGCTCTGTTTCAATAGGTGATTTCCCTATGAAACAAGCACATAATAGAGCTATTGAATATACATTAAATAACAATGGAATAGTAAGTTTTGATTTAAATGTAAGACTTCCATTATGGAAAGCCCCAGAAAGATTAAGAGAAGCTATATTAGAAATGATACCAAAAGCACATATTTTAAAAATTTCTGATGAAGAATTAGAATTTGTGACTGGAGGAACAAATATAGAGCATGAATTAGATAAATTATTTGTAGGTAATGTCAAATTAATCATATTTACAAAAGGTAAAGATGGAGCAGAGGCATACACAAAATTTGCAAAAGCATCAATACCTGGAATAAAAACACAAGTAGAAGATACTACTGGAGCAGGAGACGGATTTATAGGCTCGTTTTTATATCAATTAGATAAAAATAGTGTAGATGTAGATAAATTAAAGTTATTAAACAAAGAGGATTTAGAAAGATATTTAGATTTTTCAAATAGATACTGTGCTATAAGTGTAACAAAAAAAGGGGCTATGGATTCTTATCCTACATTAGATG
>CALEBD010000420.1 GCA_937944945.1 uncultured Clostridium sp.
ATCAACTTAACAGATTCGAAAAACAAAAAGGGGGATATTTTATGAAAAAAAAATTATCATTACTTTTATTATCAGTATTTTTAACTTCTAATTCTGCTCAATTAGCTTCAGCTAATACAGTAGATTCTAATGAAAATTTCATATTAAATGAAAATTTGAATACAATGGAAATGGTTCATGAACATATAGGTACTTGTGATTGCAATACTACATATGAACAACATGATAAAACTCTAAAAACCTTGCTTGAAACTAATAATATAACTACAAAAGCTTTAGCTTGTGATTGTGGAGGAGCTCTAAATAAAAAAGTTCTTTCAACTGGAGAATGGTATTACTCAAGTTATAGTAATTGTACTCATGGAAAAAGTGGCGTTGATTATATTTATAAAAGAAGAATAATTACACGATATAAATGTTCTAGTTGTTCTTTCTATAAAGAAGTAGACACATATGAAACCGATCGTAGATGTCAAGGAGTATAGACACTAAAACAAAGAACTTTCTTTATTTAAATAAAGAAAGTTCTTTGTTTTTATCTAAAAATTTAAAAAAAATTTTTTTCTGTTTTTTTCTGTTCGTTGGCTTTCCATTTTCAATTTAATCTCTTGCAATTTCTTCTCAAGCTCGGTAACTCTAAGGTCCAAATTCTCTGTACCCTCAATTTTTTCTTTCTCTCTCAAAGCTTTCTCCTCCGTTGCTACAAGTATAAACTCACTCATACTTACTTTTTTCTTTTTTGCTATATCCTTAAACAATATTTTCTGTTCAGTGCTTACTCTAACCTTTATATAATCATTTTTTATAGCCATTGTTCCCACCTCTATAAATTTATCTAATCCCTTGTTACCACCATACCATAAACATAGTAAAAATATTGTCTAAATAGATAAACAAAAAAAATAGATTAGGTAACATAACCTAATCTACCTCTATAACATCAAGTAAATCTTTATTAAATTGTTTCCTCTCTTCTTCTGTCAGTTCTCTTATGCTAGTATTTTCATACTCCCTTTTCTTCCATTGGTAACACATCATATAAACATATTCTATTTCATCACGAACCTTATAACAATCAAGCTCCCCATTTTCATACATAGTATTCGCATCCTTAAAAAGTCCACTAAATACTATAAATTGCTTACCTTTTAACGCTCTATAAAACACATTAAATACAGGTCTTGATACTAAATAATCAGTATCTTTAGCTGAATATTTAGCTAACTCATAAACTTCCTTCAAGTTATTAGATTTAGATTTTCTAACATCGACTTGCGTTATGGAGCTATTGCCAGTAGCTTCTTGCCATAACTCCAACCATCTTTGTTGATTTATATATAAATCACTTTTCTTAAAGTATGTTTTATTAACTGCAATTACAACATGGAAATGTGGATGATATGTATCATATGACTTTGATGACATATCTGAATTATATGTTACCTCAAGTTTTCTTATGTAACCTTTAACTATACTTTTAACTTCTTTACGTCCCATTAATTTTTTGAAAGATTTATTATAATGCTTTATTTCTTCTTCAAGCTTGTCTTCTTTTACGTTAGGAGCAGTTAAGGTTAAAAATATAAACTCTTTATTTTCTTCCTTCCTTAAATGCTCCATAAGAATCGAAATTTTAAGACTATCTTTACAGGACATTCTCCAACTACACATTGGGCAAAATCTATTTCCGCAGAAACTTGCTTTATGAAGCTTCTTATTCTTCATCTCAAAATCTGCAAGAAAAATAGTTAAATCCCCACAACTTTCACATCTTTCCTTCCCAGTTTTACTGATAAAAGGTGCTATATATGATGTGAACTTAGGATTCTTTAATTTTTTGCTTGTACATTTCTGCAATATGTTATTTTTTGTTTGTTGATTTTTCTCTGATTTCTTGATATTATTATTCATAGAAAATATCCTTTTGTCTTTTTAGATATAGGATTATATAGAAAGTATCCTTTGGGTACTAAAAAAACTTGCTCCTTTCGTGGTAAATTTTAAATTTTGAATTGGACACTTAAAATTATAAAACTACCCACCTAAAAAAGCAAGTTTTTTTTGCGTTTAAGCATTGGTATTGCTGGGTTTGAGGG
>CALEBD010000421.1 GCA_937944945.1 uncultured Clostridium sp.
CAGCAAGCAGCTTGGGAAGAATGGCTTAGAACAAACAATCCTATATTTGACATTGAAGGTTACAATAGACAAATGGATGAAGATTTAGCATCTATATTAGAGCCATTGGATGAAGAAAAAAGAAAAAAAGTTATACAAAATGCTAAACTTAGTGCAGATAAAAGAAAATCTTGGTTTTCTATGTATAAAGACGGTACTATTACTGCTGATATAAGATAGGAATTAGATGATTTGACACGAGATTTAGATGAAAAGTATCGTAAACCTAATCCTGCTATATATAAAAATGCTAAGTATGTGGAGATGTTAAAATACAAAGACTCTAATGACCCTAAATGGTAGTTGTATAAATTATTTTTAGATCTTATAAAAACATATGATTATTCAATGCCACGTTCATTACGTCTTAACTTTAGGTTACCTAGCGTTATTAAGAGAGGTGTTGAAAGAGTAAATAGCGATGGTGTAACGTCAACAATAAAGAACTACTTATAGACAGAAATGCTACCTATGCAAGACGATGATATCCGTGGTACTTTTGTTGACGAAAATGGTAAACGCATACGGCAAATTCCCATGTATTATTATGCAGAAGGGATTATAACAGAAGATGAACAATCTTTTGATTTACCTACTATCTTTTATAAATGGGCTGATGCTGCTGATACTTACTTAGTTAAACGTGATTTGGAGTCTTTAATACTGCAAACATAGGCATTGTTAGCTAGTAGAGAAACTCAGGATAATGTTATTTCTTTGTTAAAAGGTAATAAAAATAAAGTATCCAGTCATAAAGTTAATACTTAGAATTAGTTTGATTCTTGGGTGGATTAGGTGTTCTATGGAAATAGAGTACAAGATATGGGTAAAATTAAATTACCGTACTCTGATAAAGTAATAGATACTGCTAAATTAATAAAATGGATAGTTGGTATGTCTAATAAGAGAGTAATGTCTGGTAATATGGTAGCAGCACTCAATAATATATTGGTGGGTGAAGTAAATCAATTAGAAGAAGCTGTTGCAGGACAGCATACTACAAGAGAAGACTATGCTAGAGCTACTAAAGAATTTGCTAAGAACTTTTACGGTTTACTAGCAGATGTCAATAAAGCTGTGCCATAGAATAAGCTAAATCAGTTAGCTGAATGGTTTGGTATATTTGAATCAAATAAGAATTTATCATTAGAAGGTTTTATGAGACATTCTGTTAGCGATATCTTATATACTCCGAATAAGATGGGTGAGCATGAGATGTAGATCAGATTCCTAACTGCTTGTTTGATGACTATGAAAGCTAAAGACGATAATGGTAAAGTAATAGGTAGTATGTATGATTATGTAACTTTTGATGAGAATAATTAGTTAGTAGTAGATGATAAAGTTGCTAATTTTGATAAAATGTAGCAAAACTTATTTTCACTCAAGGTTAGGAAGGTACTAATTTCACTGCACGGTAATTATAGCGATAGAGCATCTGTAGCTGCTGAATCTCAATGGTATGGTTGGATTGGTTTGTCTTTACGTAGATGGATTGAACCTACTGTAATGAGACGTTATCAAAAGAGATATTACGATTCTGTGTTCGATACTGAAATAGGTGGTATGCATAGAGATTTTGCTTCTTGGCTGTTTAGAAATGAATATACAGCTGGTATGATAAATTTCTTTGCTACTAATATATTTAAAGCTAAACAACTTTAGATAGAGGTGATGAAGTGGAGTACTATGACCGATGACGAGAAGAGAAACGTAATTAAGTCAGCTATTGAATTTTCAGTTGCAGCTTTGAGCTATGCTATATTTGCTTTAATTAATCCTGGAGATGATGATGATCATGACTTTGGATAGGAAATATTGTGGGTAATAAAGTATTAGGCTTATAGATTATTTACAGATATGACTTTCTATGTCTTACCTACTTCTTTTACTAAGCTTTTCCAAGATCCTTTTCCTGTTATGAGTTATATAAATGATATACTTAAGTTATTTATGCAGATGTTTGATCCTTTTGAAGAATATAGTACTGGTAAACATTTAGTATCTAATAAGTTGCTGGATCAAGCAATTAGACTTACTCCAGGAGCTAAACAATTAGGTCGTATAGGTAACGCTTCATAGGAAATAAACAATTTCTTACATTAGAGATGATTTGTAATATAATTCGAGGTTAGGTTGGTACTAATTCTTTGTGGCTATAAAAAAGATAAAGGCGGATTAAAATCCGCCTTTTTTATTGGTATATTGTTTAGATTTAGAATAGCTTCATTTAATTTTGGTTTAACAGAATATGAATAATTGTATCCGTTAAAAAAATGTGTTGCTATTTTTCTAGCTTTACTACTTATTGGTCCCCAGTGGTCTAATATTTTATTTTGAGTTTGTATACTTACTTTGGTGTACTCTCCGTTTAGTAAATGTGTAAAATCTTTTTTTAGTTGTGGGGGTATAGTAAATGCTATGACTTTGTAAGCGTTTCCGTTTATTAATTCTGTATATTCAGCATATGAATTTTTGTTTTTCTTAAATCTCACTTTAAGTTCATTCGGAAAAGCTCCTCTGTCATAGCATATAATTATTTTATTTTCCCATTCTGGTTTATTGGTGTCAGCTACGTATATTCCAAGTGTGGTTTTATTTAGCCATTTTAAACTGTTTTCTTCTTCTATTAGTGGTAGTAAGAATAGTTTTGTTGCTATATTTAACCACAATTTTTTGTCTTTCATAACATTTACAGCTCTTCTGTTCCATCACCTTCGTAATACTCAAGTGTATGGTCCCATTGATCTGTACTGATATGTTCTGAGATTCTTCGGAGAGCTTCTGATATTGAAGCGATCTTTTCATTGAGAGTAGTATCATTTTTCATATTGAATACTCTAATTTCATTATTAGCATCCTTACCGATAGCAATAATATATGCTTCAAAATCATATTCTTCAGAATTAAGATTTAATACCTCTTGCATATACCATTGAATTGCTAATCCATAATAAGCAATTTGCCTATAATAATCGTATTCTTCTACCGAATGTTTAAAATTATATACATTTACAGTAGTTTTTAAGTCAATAAGAATTATCTTCTTGTTAACATGATCAAAGCATACTCTGTCTAATAGAGATTTACATTTGATATTATGAAATTTTTCTACTTCCCAATTAATATGGAACTCATTATGAGTTTCAAAAGTAGATGGTAAATTAAACAACAGTTCGTTTGCTTTTTTATGATTCTGAATATTTTCTTTAATCTTCTTAAGCATTTGTAAATCAGCAAAGCTAATTATCTTTTTATTTTCATCTACTTTACTTAAATATTCTAAGTAATCTTGATAAATCATAATAAGACCTTCAGCTTCTTCAATACATTTCTCATCAGATTTCTTATTACTATAAGCTTTTTTATAAGCAGATAGTTTAAGCTTATCTTGAGATTCTAATGGATTTACTTGCATAAGTCTATGATACTCATCTAATAAATCCTTTTGCTGTTTTACTTTAGGTGTTGCAAAATCAAGAATAATATAATCTTTCCAGAATTCTTCTGGTTGAAGTAAATATTCATGAATCATAGTTCCTTTTTCAAGGAAATTATAATCTAATTTTGCTACTTTACCTTCTTTGTAATCTTTTAGACCTTTTGGTCCATTTTTAAGAAAATATCCAATATCACTATTAGAGTAACGAGACATATCCTCATAGTAAGGAGTATCAATTACCATCTTGTTCATACTTAATCCTCCATGTCGCTAATTACAGCTGACTCAGGAACTTCTGCTGAAGTATCCCAAACTAATTCATCTTCTTTATCTTGTTGTAGTTCAACTTCTTTAAATGTCTTAAGCCAATCTGCTACATTATTATTGTATGCTTGACTAATAAGTTTATCTAAGAATGCTTGTTCTACTTGTTTCTTTTCTTTTTCTGTCATAATATCTAACACTACAAATTCATAATTCTTTTTAAAACTATAACAACTATTCAATCTAGAACAATTGTATCTTCCAGAATTTACGTCACTAGATCCATCATGCCAATGCCCATATAAATGATATTTACTCTTTCCAAAGGAGAAAACATCTAGAGCTTCATTACAAAATGGATTATCATGTGTTAGTAGTATATCACACTGTGGTATATCTTCATAAGTATCAAATCTACTAAATGCCCATCTGTCCTCTTGAAATTCAATTGGTTTAATCCAAGGAGATCCGTAGAATTTAATACCTTCATATATATACATTTCATCTATAAGAAATACTAATTTGCCTTTAGATAAAACTTGCATATAATCTTTAAAAGAATTCCATTCATTTAATTTATACTTATATTCTAAGTAAAAATCATGATTACCTGGTATGACAACTACCTTCTTACAAGGTAATTTATCTATCCATTTTATGAATTTTGTTTCCCACCAATGTTTAGATGCTTCAATATTTCTTTGAGCATTTAATGTTACTATATCACCACATATACATAGTACATCACACTCAGGTATATTCTCAATGAGATTACCATGTATATCACTTATACCGCATATTTTCATGTTTATGTAAGTTAAAAGGCTAGAATATATCTAGCCTTATTTGTTTTCATGCTGCATTACAACATTCGTAATCATCATCACTATATTCATTATCTTCATTATCATACTCATCATCATATTCTACAGTATCACTAACTTTAGTTGGTATATTTTCAGTAGAGATATTCATAATGTTTATGATTTCCTGAAGACTAATATCTTCATCTTCTAGCATTTTGACTTCACTCATGAAAGAAACAATGTTATCCATAGAAAGTAGTTTAATATTCTCTTTACAGAATTTTACTACTTCTTCTTTGTTCTTAATACCAAAATCATCAGCTAACATCGGTAAGAATGCAGCATTTTCATCAGGAGAATATCGACGTAAATAACGAATACGTGAACAGCGATCTTGCATATACTGACTAACTTTGCTTAAATCATTGCAAGTCATAATTACTAGTTTCTGTGCAGTCTTTTCAACTCCATCTAAGAAATCTAGCATATACTCAGTTTTGAAGTTCTTTTCAACTTCATCAAACAAAACACATACTGGAGTAGTAAAGGACTTAAAAAACTTAATAAGTTTACCTTCTGGATAATCAGGATTAACTACAATAATAGGTAAACCTGATTCTTTAGCTAATATTTTTGCCATTACAGTCTTACCTGTACCTTTAGTACCAGCTAGCATTACACCAGTAGTATTTGTATTTGCTTTATTAAAATAGGTTATAATACGCTTCTTAAATATATCATCTGTTTTAGTAGAATAAAC
>CALEBD010000422.1 GCA_937944945.1 uncultured Clostridium sp.
ACTAAAAAACTTTGATTATATTGGATTTTTTCAAAATAATATAAAGACAGCATTTTTAACAGGATTAGCATCTGTTATATTTGTTGCATTATTTCCATTACTCATTACTTTAATATTATCACTAGTAGGAGTAAATATAGGAGCAGTAATTGGAATATCTAGTTTAGCAGGATTATCTACACCAAAGTTATTTCTTATGACTTTGACTGCTATGTCAGTTCCAAAAATGGTATTTACATTTTCTGGGGTGACTGTAAAGCTAGCTCTTAGAACATTTTTAGCACCATTTATATCTGGATGCTTAATAGTATTAGCGACAAGAATAATGTTTAAAGAAAGAAGATATCAATCATTACCGATGGCTACATTAGGAGCTTTATCATATTCAGTAATTATGGTGGTTATATCATTATTTGCAAGATATCAAATAACACAAGGAGTTGTATATTATTCTATTTTAAGTGTATTTCTAAATTCATTTATTATTTCATTTATAGCAATGATGATGGCATTAGAAAAAGAAAATTCTAAAATAATAGGCACACCTTCTAATATATTTAGACATAATTTTAATACGGTTTTAAAAATGATATTAGGAATTACTATTGCACCAGTTGTAATTATATTTGTATATATGGTTGTAAATGGATTGGATAATACTCAATATTTTTCAATGTATGCTTCAGAATTTTGGAATTTAGTTCCTTATAATATTGGATTAGGACTATTTCTTGGGTTAATAATTGGTTTTTTATTGTTAAGTCCATGGATATTATTATTTATACAATTTGTAAGTTTTCATGCAGTTATAACATCTACAAATATATTGTCACAAGGTGGAATAGCAGTACTGATAATAGTACCGATTATAGTTTTGGTTGTCATGGGGAGAAGTATCAAAACTAGATATGGTGAAGGAAGAAATAGTGTAGTCGCTATGTATAGCATTTGTTATACAAGTATAATGGTTTTATTATCATATTTCTCTAAAATAATTTTTAGTGGAGATTTGAGCAAATTAAGTAGCGGACTTTATTCATTATTTGATGAATATGCATCAGGAGGTGATTACTCTATAGGTACAACTATGAGTGGATATATAGGAACTAGTTGTATAATGACACTTATAGTCACACTTATATTGAGTTTTGTTTGTATGTATATCGGTTATAGAACAAAAAAGTTGATTAGATAGGGGGAAATAATTGTGGCTAATAGACAAGAAATTGTTAGAGAGATAGATAAATTAAATAAAAGTGTAGAAGATGCGAGTTTGAGAAAAGAAGAGGCACTTTTGGAATTAGGAATATTTATATATAAAAAAGTACGAGAAGGGTTACTTGATAATGAAGAAATAAATGAAAAATGTGAATCGATAATAGGATTTGATCATGTTATTTACGATTCTAAAGTTAAAATAGATAAATTTAATAAGCAATTACAAGGTATCAAGTGTAGTTGTGGAGCTATTTTAACTCCGGAAGATAGATTTTGTGGAAAATGTGGCCAAAAAGTTGAAATACCTGTTGATAATACAGAATATATAGAATGTAAGAGATGCTTATCAAATATAGATAAAACTTCAACATATTGTCCATGTTGCGGTATAAAATTATAAATAAATTTTAACTAATAGAGGCCTTGTATAGTCAATTTAATAAGATTATATAAGGCTTTTTGATTATTTTTTAAGAGTTTTAAATATAGAGTCTATATTATTGGGGGGATAAATATGAAAAAAATTATCTGCATTATGTTTATTTCACTATGCTTTTTTGTATCGGGGTGTAATAGTACAGGAAATAATAATATTATAAATAATTTAAGCACTAAGGAATATGACGATTTCATAATAAATACACTTATACCTGAGTATGGAATAGCTGATTTAACACAAGTCAATTTAGTTAATTCAGGACAAGGTTCGTATGGAGAGGTGTTTTTACAAGATGGGATTTCAGATATAAGTTTCAGAGATTTAAATAAAGATTATGTAAATGAAATGATAGTTACAATAAAACAAACAGAATCATTTGGTGATAATTTTACAGATAAATACAAAATAGAAGTTTATACTATAGAGAATAATCAAGTAATAGAATTAGAAAGTGATATAGAAGACATGCCTGTTTTGACTTGGTTGGAATTCAATTATAATAATAATTTTAATGTATTTACAAAAAGTTATGATGAAGGAGAATATTTAGTTATTGAAAACTATGTAAATCAAACTGGTGATGGGGGAATGGGAGTTTATCTAAGAATGTATAAGATGGAAGGAAATGAATTAATACTTCAAAGGGATTGTAGCAATACAATATATTATGCAATGGGATATGAATACGACTATGATGGTATGACTTATACTTATAACCAAACAACACTTTACAGTGATATATCACAAGAGGAAGGTTATGATATTTATAACTTCCAAAAAGAAGAATGTAGACGCCAATTTGATAATGATGTATCTCAAAATATGTCAGAGTTTGATATGGGGCAAATATGGTCAGGATATATGGAAAATTATTATAATGCAATGTTATCAAATGATAATATATATATAAATGATTATATGAAAGAGGCATCACTAAGACAAAGTGGTATTACAGATTTATTTAGAATGGAATATATGCCAGATAGTACATATGGAGGCAATATTACATTTTATAATTATAACGGTGACTATTTAAGTAAATTTAAATAAAAATTAAAAATACTCCATTTTAAGTGAAATTAAAATAGCTTAAGATGGAGTATTTTTTAGTGAGGGAAGGTTAAATTGTATTAACTTTTATGTGAAACAATTTTATAAGTTATGATTCCATATTTTATTAAACTAGCTGTATTCATATTTGTTTTTATGTATGGTTTCATACAACTTACTAGTTTTGGATATTTAAAGATAGGTATTGATTTAATATCTTCTGCCATATCTTTAGATACTTTTGTTTCGTTTAGATATTTTAATAGCTTTTCTTCAGTCATATCTATTCCCATTTCATTTAGCTTATCTGACATTTCAGAAAGAGACTCAGCATTGATTTCAATTACTTTAGTTATATGAGCATTGAATTTTGTTTCGATAGCATTTAGTAGCAAGTCTGTATTTTGACCCCAAGAATATGTATCACCTAATTTTTTATATCCTACATTAGGTATATTTACATATATATCAAGAGGAATAGGTATAAATGAAATTTTATTATTAGCACTATCTAATGATAAAACTGATAACTTATCAGGTGGATTTTCAAAAGAATTATCACTAGGAACAGTGCAGATAACTAATATATTTGTCAATGTATCTGATTCCTTTGGTATTGTAATGTTTGAGCTAGAATCTTTTTTACTGTTGTCTTTTGTTTTATTGTTTGTATCAGATTGATTTTTATTATGTAGTTTATTTTTATCTTCAAGGCTACTGTCGTTTTTAGTAGTTTTATTGATGGATGTTTCTTTTGTATCAGAAGAATCTCGTTTTGAGTAAGATTCTTGTTTAGTTTGTTGTTCTAAAAATGGATTATCAATTGATAAATTATTGCCTAATGCAACTACTAAAAGAACAACAGGAATTGTATATATAAGACTAAAAATAAATTTTTTCATATAGATTACCTCCTTATAGTATTAATTTTTAACCATTTTATAAATTTTAATTCAGAAACTGTGTATATAAAATCTACAAAGATAAAATTAAACAAATAGAAGTAAATAAAAATTTTTTTCATTAGCTTGACAAAGTATATATGAAAGTATATATTGTATATATAGAGTATATACAATATATAC
>CALEBD010000423.1 GCA_937944945.1 uncultured Clostridium sp.
ATATTTAACTGGAGATTTGGGATTGCATCTTTAATTCCTTTAGCTTTAGCATTTGTAAATATGTCAAAAATGCTTGGAAAAGATTTAGCACAATCAATGAAACAATATATGGATGCTCTAGAGGAAATGAGCAACGAAGCAGTTGAATATATAAGAGGGATACCAGTTGTAAAGACATTCCAACAAACAGTTTTCTCTTTTGAACATTTTCATAAATCAATAAAAAATTATGAAAAATTTTCAGTAGGTTATACTAATAAATTACGTAGACCTATGACTGGATTTACATCATTTGTAAATAGTATATTTATATTCTTAATAGGAAGTATGATGATTTTAGTTCTAAATGGATTTAATGTTTCTTCTTTACTTCCAGACTTTATGTTTTATGTAATATTTAAACCAATACTTGCAGTTACAACTAATAAAATTATGTTTGCAAGTGAAAATACAATGTTGGCAGAAGATGCTCTAAATCGTATAGAAAGTATAACAAAGAAAGAAATAGTTAAGTATCCTCAAACATCACAAAAATTAAGTAATTACAATATTAAATTTAATAATGTTTCATTTACTTATCCAGATACTGATGTTGAAGTACTTCACAACATAAATTTAGATATTAAAAGTGGAACAACTGTCGCATTTGTCGGAAAAAGCGGCGGCGGTAAATCAACTTTAGTATCTTTAATACCTAGATTTTACGATGTTACAAAAGGCTCAATCGAAATAGGTGGAGTAAATGTAAAGGATATGAATGAAAAAGATCTTATGGATAAAATATCATTCGTGTTCCAAGATAATAAATTATTAAAGAAAAGCTTGTATGAAAATATCAAAATGGGCTTTGATGTAGATAAAAAAGATGTTTTAGATGCACTTCACAAAGCACAATGTGACGATATTATATCTAAGTTTGATACAGGTCTTGATACTAAAATAGGAACAGAAGGTGTGTATTTATCAGGAGGAGAAACTCAAAGAATAACTTTAGCAAGAGCAATAGTTAAAAATGCACCTATCTTATTATTAGACGAAGCAACAGCATATGCAGATAGTGATAATGAATATCTAATGCAAAAAGCTATATTAGAATTATCTAAAAATAAAACTACAATAATGATAGCTCATCGTCTATCTACAATAGTAAATGTAGATTGTATCTATGTTGTCGATGATGGAAAAATAGTTGAAAGTGGTACACATAAAGAATTAGTAGATAAGAATGGATTATATGCTAAGATGTGGTCTGAATATCGTCAATCTATAGATTGGAAAGTGGGTGAATTTGTATGCTGCTAGAAAAAATACAAAAGAAATTTGCCTTAACTGAATTAGGGGCAAAGAATTTAATTAAAGCGTGTATATCTTGCACAATATCTTATATTATAATTGCAATGTCTATAGGGGTTTTATACTTTTTCACTTGTGATTTGCTAAAAATATTAGCAGATAAGTCATATGAATTTTCAGTAGGTGTTTATATTGTAGAATTTATAGTAGTATTTGTACTTATTTATATAGCTCACTATATCCAATATAATATGACATTTTTAAACACATATACAGAAAGTGCACGACTTAGAATAAATGTAGCAGAAAAACTTAGAAAATTCCCTATGTCATTTTTCTCAAAAAGGGATTTATCAGATTTAACAACTACAATTTTATCAGATGTCACTTATATGGAACAGGCACTATCACACTTTATTCCTGAATTTGTAGGTTCAATAGTTTCGACTGTTTTACTTTCAATAGGAATGTTTGCCTTTGATGTTAAAATGTCAATAGCTGCAGTTTGGTGTGTTCCTGTTGCGATTATTTTAATTTTATTGGCAAAGAGAAAATTAAGTGCTGTAGGTCATAAAGATAGAGATATACAGCTTATAAGAACAGAAAAAATACAAGAGGGATTAGAAACAGTTAGGGATTTAAAAGCTAGTAATTTTACGGAACAATATCTACAAGAAGTAGATGACGCTATTGATAATTGTGAAAAGAGTCAAATAAAAGCAGAACTTACAAATGCATTATTTGTAGTAAGCTCACAACTTGTGCTTAAACTTGGTATTGCTACAGTAGTTATTTTCGGAGTTAAATACTTAATGTCAGGGGAAATAACATTAGAAGTGTTTATGTTATTTTTAATAGTTGCATCTAGATTATACGATCCACTAAATGCAACATTACAAAATTTAGCTGCGATTATAAGTTGTGAATCAAGAGTAGATAGACTAAACAATATAAATGATTATAAACTTCAAACAGGAGGAGATACTTTTGAACCTGATAATTATGATATCGAGTTTGAAGATGTAAGTTTCTCATATCAACCTGGAAAACCAGTATTAGACAATGTTAGCTTTACTGCAAAACAAGATGAAATAACAGCATTAGTCGGAAATAGTGGCGGAGGAAAGACGACTTGTGCATCTTTAATAGCTAGATTTTATGATTTAGATAAAGGAAAAATAAAAATAGGTGGAGTAGATATTTCTACAGTTGACCCAGAAGTGCTTTTGTCTAAATTCTCAATAGTATTCCAAGATGTTGTATTATTTAACAATACAATCCTTGAAAATATAAGAATAGGTAAAAAAGATGCGACTGACGAAGAAGTTAAAAGAGCTGCAAAATTAGCATTTTGCGATGAATTTGTAGATAACTTACCAGATGGTTATGATACAGTTATCGGAGAAAATGGTTCAAAATTATCTGGAGGTCAAAGACAAAGAATTTCAATCGCAAGAGCAATATTAAAAGATGCTCCAATAATACTTTTAGATGAAGCTAGTGCATCTTTAGACGTTGAAAGTGAAACTTATGTACAAAGGGCTTTATCAAAATTAATTCAACACAAAACAGTAATAATGATAGCTCATAGAATGAGAACTATTGCAACTGCATCACATTTAGTTGTTTTGGAAAATGGTAAAGTATCAGAAGAAGGTACATCAGAAGAATTAATTAAAAATGATGGTCTTTATAAACATATGGTAGATT
>CALEBD010000424.1 GCA_937944945.1 uncultured Clostridium sp.
TAGTGAATCACTAAGGGAGAGCTCAGCAATGAACTCTCCCTTTTTCGTTACAAAATACTATATTTTTCAGAATACTTAACAACTCAACACAATGGAAGATCAAACACTTTATGGTAAGAAACTTACCTTTAAACTACCAAGTGGTTATGAAGTAACCATACGGGAACAGAATGGAGAGGATGATGATATTCTCTCAAACCCAGTAGATGCAAAAACATTTATGAACATCTCTAAATTTATTGCTGGTATTGTAACAGATACCGATATTACGGCTACAAGATTACTCACAGCTGATGATGTTCAAAAAATGCCATCTCTTGATAGGTATACGATTATGATAAATTCTCGTATATTCTCTCTGGGAAAAACTCTTGAATTCAGGTATGACTGGGAAGGCCCAGCAGAGGGTCAAGTAAGAACCATTGATTATGAAGTAGATCTTAAAGAAGAGTTCCTTTTTGACTATGGTACAATTCCTACAATGCAGGAAATGGAAGCAAAACCGAATGCTATACCATTTTATCCAGTATCAAAACAGTCAAAGGGGATAACATTTACAACTAAGAGTGGTAAAGAACTTTGCTTTGATTTACTCAGTGCTGAAGGTGAGTCATACGTAATGAATTTACCAATGAACGAGAGAACTAAGAACCAGGAATTAATTGCTCGTAACCTTAAACTTAAAGTAGGTGAAAATTACGAGATCGTTAAAAACTTCAGAATGTTTTCCTCTCAGGATATGATGGATATTCGTTCCACTGTTAAAGGAATGGATCCAATATTCCCAGGAACTACTCAAATAGAGGACCCAGATACTGGTCAACGTATTATGGTACCAGTAATGGCAGTAGATAATTTTTTCTACCCACGGGAGAACTAGAAGATGTATATTTATATATTGTTAGAGCAAAGATTAGTATTGACTTTAACACTCTAGCAAAGCTCCCATGGCGGCGTAGGAAGAAATTTATAGAAGCTGCCGAAGCATATTACGAACAACTAAAAAAGGAGATGACCCATACATAGGGTCATCTCTCTTTTGTTCTATAAATCTGAAACTATATGGCTTTTACAAGTGGTAGTCCTTCTGCAGGACAACTAGAGATAGGTATAGCTCTTGTCTTACAAGATAGGTTTTCTAACCAAGCAAGAGAAGCCAGCTCTGTTATAAGAGGTTTACATCGGGATGCTAAGAATGCTGTACAGGCTAACTTAACCGCTGTTCAGGCATATACAAATATGTTTGATGGTATAGCAGTCGTACGCTAATATAGCCAGTGGTGTGGCCAGTTCGATAGTATCAACATTAACCACTACTATCGAAACCGGAGCTGATTTCATAGACATGATGACTTCAGTGGGAGCTATCTCTGGAGCTACCAATGAACAGATGTCTGGATTATCAGAAACTGCCCAGACATTAGGTTTGAGGACCATGTTCATGTCAAGAGATATAGCTTCAGGTATGAAATACTTGGCAATGGCAGGTAATGATGCAAACCAGATTCAGCAAATGATATCTGGTGCAGCCATGATGGCTAATGCCACGGGCATGGAGTTGGGAGGTAAAGGAGGCACAGCTGACTTACTGACCAATATCATGAGAACCTTCAGATTGGAAGGTGAAAGAGCTGCTACATTAGTTGGTGACCAGCTTACTAAAGCTGCTATGGCATCTAATATGTCCATGACGGATTTGGCAGAATCTATCAAATATTCCGCAGCATCCATGGTAACTCTGAGACAACAGTTACCTCAAGTAGCTGCTATGATAGGTACCTTGGGTAATGCAGGTATACAAGGTTCTATGGCAGGTACTTCTATCAGAAATATGGCAGACTACTTAACTCAGTCCATAACCAATCCAAATTTCAAGGGAGCTAAAGCTTTAGCTAGACTGGGATTGAGTAAAAAAGATTTTGTTGATGCTACCGGAGATCTTCAAGATTTTGGTGTAATTCTTGGTAAAATAAATGAAGCTACTAAGAACTTATCAACTGTAGATCAGAATGCAGTATTAAAGAGTATCTTTGGTGTACGTGGTATGCGTGCTGCAGTTGCCATAATGAGAGATACTGAAGGATACTTTGATCTCCTTGATAAGATACAAAATCAATCTGCTGGATTTGCCGAAGGAGTAGTAGCAAAACGTATGGAAACTCTTGCAGGTAAGATTGATATAATTCAGTCTGCTGCAGAGAACCTTATGACTACCTTTGCAGAGGCTATACAGAATAATCCTATCATTATGGGATTCCTTGATATGGTAGGTTGGGCAATATCTCAAGTACGTGACCTAATGGCAACTCCATTTGGACCTTGGATAGCTGGGTTAGCAAGTATAGGTGCTGGTGTATTATGGATTACCAATAAGATAGCTAACTGGAGAGCAAGATGGTTAATACTTAATGGTGATACTCAAGTTACCTTCAGATCAATGGTTAGATTATTGATTGGAGGTTGGTCACAGGCTACTATATCTGCCCA
>CALEBD010000425.1 GCA_937944945.1 uncultured Clostridium sp.
TAAAGAAACAACAATCTAAAATATTAAACGGAGAAGTTTATCAAACTAAAGTAACATCATTTACAAAGGGGACTAGTTATGAACTTACTTTATCTAAAAAGTACATAGATAAAGATGATAAGATATTATTAATCGACGACTTCTTAGCTAACGGAGAGGCAGCACAAGGTGGAGTTAGATTAATAGAAGAGGCTGGAGCTACTATAGAAGGGATAGGAATAGTTATAGAAAAATCATTCCAACCTGGACGTAAAAAACTTGAAGACAGGGGATTCGATGTATATTCTCTTGCAAGAATATCAAGACTTGCTGAAGGTGTTATTGAATTTGTAGAAGAAATATAAAACAAGAGGGCTGTTCATTTTGAATAGTCCTTTATGATGTTGAAATATATTAATAACGAAAAAGTAAATTTTTATTATATAAGGGAGTGCTACTATGGAATATTGGGATATATATGACAAAGATGGTAATTTTACAGGGAGAAAAAAAGGTAAATACGAAAAATGGGATAAAGATGAATATCATCTAGCTACAGAAGTTTGGGTTATAAATTCTAAAAAACAAATTTTAATTCAACAAAGATCAGAAAAATGTCAGCTACTTCCTGGGATATGGGCTCTTACAACTGGAAGGGTAGTATCTGGTGAGACAACAAGACAAGGATGTATAAGAGAATTAAAAGAAGAATTAGGCATTGAAGCTAAGGAAGAAGAATGTAATTTAGTAAAGTCATTATTAAAAAATAGACTAGGGATGATTTGGGATATATATTTTTTAAGAAAAGATGTAGAACTTGAAGATGTAACTCTTCAAAAGGAAGAAGTCTCTAGAGTTAAGCTAGTAAACACTGATGAATTTAGAGATATGCTAAAAGAAGGAATTATGTGTGAGTACAGCGAAGTATATGAATTGTTAGACATTATAGATGAATTAGACTAATAATTTACTTAGAATTAAAAAAGGAGCTATAAATTAGCTCCAATTTTATATAAATTTAATAGTTATTTATTTTTCTGTCTATATTAGATATTATAAATGAAACAAAAGAGAAAATAAGTAAAACAACAAATACACTCTTCATACCATAGACAAAACTGCCATATACTATATCTTTTACTTTATAACCTGCTCATTTGATGATAAAGAATTGATGTAGAGATTGATGTACCAGATGCCATACCTAAATTTCTTATAAGAGAGTTTATACTACCTGTTATTCCGAGATCTTTTGTTGGGACTGTACTCATAACAAGTGTTGTATTAGGTGAATTAAACGTACCACTTGCAAATCCAAAAATAAAAAGTGAACTAACTAAAAATAATCTAGATGTATTTTCATTAAATTGAATCATTAAAAACATAGAACATATTATAATAAAAATACCTGTGAGAGTGACTTTTTTTGGCCCAATTTTATCAGATAAGTATCCGCTTAAAGGGGCGATAAAAAACATCACAAGAGGATTTACTAATATAATTGCTGATATTTCTGCTTGCGAATAATTTAATATATCTGTCAGATAAAACGGTATAATTAAATTTATTGAACTAGATATAAAATAAAAAATAAAAGCACAAACTAAATTAAGACAAAGCGACTTAATTTTAAAAAGACTTGTATTTAACATAGGTTCTTCTAATTTATTTTCAAATCTTATAAATAGAAACAACAATATAAATACTACTAAAAATCCTAGACCTACATATAAATTGTTAAATCCAAAATCCTGACTTAATAAAAGCGATGAAAATAATATAAATATACATACAAAAAATATAAAAGCACCAGATTTATCTAGTTTTATATCAGATGTAGAATTTCTTCCTGGTAAGGTTTTATATCCGACTATAAATGCTATTATTCCTATAGGTATATTTATTAAAAATATAAAATGCCAGCTTAAATAAGTTGTGATAAACCCACCAAGTGCAGGACCTAAGATAGAGCCTAATGCAACAGCAGAACCAGACATTCCAAGAGCTCGCCCTCTTTCGTTGGGAGGAAATACAATAGCAGTAAGCCCTTGATTATTTGCCATAACAATTGATGCGCCAACTCCTTGTATAATTCTAGATATTATCAATACTACTATATTAGGTGATATACTACATAAAAAAGAGCCAAATATAAATACAATTATTCCATATAAAAAAACTCGACCTTTTCCTTTTAAATCACCAAGTTTTCCAAAAATTATAATCGTAGTTGCAATAGTTACTATATATGATGAGACTATTAAACTTGAAAGAGATAAGTTTATGCCGAGATCTTTTTTAATAGATGGCAAAACTACATTTACAATACTTGCATCGAGAGAACCCATAAAAGGGACAACTATCAATACAAATTGAATAATCCATCTATTTTTATATATTGTTTCTTCATCAAAATTAAAGTTTTTCAAGGTATGCACCCCCTTTATATTATACGGGATTAAGAAAATTATAGTACTAAAGGATTTGGAAAGTCAAATACAGCAATAAATAATTTACATATTATGGAATATAGTGTAAAATAATATTATTTATGATGAGGAGAAAATATGATATATAAACTAATAATAGAATTTACTTTAGATGATAATTGCAGAAAATCGACTATTTAGAAGGAATTTTAAATAAAATGTAGAATATTATAAGAATACGAACAAAATTAAAATAAGTCACTTCAAAAATATTTAAATATAGACTGTCAAAGTCATAACTACTTTTATTAAGGGAGTAATATTTTCTAAATTATAAAAATAGGTAAATTATTAATAAGGGGGTAATATACATGATACTAGAGAAAAATCCAACACAGACGGATGTTGAAGATGTATCAGAGGGTTCAAAAGAAATTTATTCAAATCAATCTGCCAACCTAGATGATTCCATGAAAATTTATTTAAAAGAAATTGGGAAGATACCATTATTGAGTAAGCAAGAGGAGTTAGAAATAGCTAAAAGAATTTCTGAGGGGGATGAAGAGGCAAAACAAATATTAATAGAGTCAAATCTTAGATTAGTTGTGAGTATAGCGAGAAAATATGCGAGAAAAGAAATGCCTATATTGGATTTAATTCAAGAGGGAACGTTAGGACTTATAAAAGCGGCTGAAAAATTTGATTATACAAAAGGATTTAAATTTAGCACCTATGCTACATGGTGGATTAGACAATCAGTTACAAGAGCAATAGCAGATCAAGGTAGAACTATTCGAGTTCCAGTTCATATGATAGAAAAAATCAATAAAGTATCGAGTGTATCATCATCTCTTTCAAAAAAATTAGGACGAGAACCAAGACCAGAAGAAATATCAAAAGAAATGAATATGCCCCTAAAAAAAGTAATACAAGTTTTGAGAATATCTCAAAAAACGCAGTCAATAGACTCTACAATAGGACAAGAAGATGATACAGAGTTAGAAGAGATAATCGCTGACAAAAAAACACAATCTCCAGAAGAAATCGTCACAACTTCAATGCTTTCAGAACAAATTGAAGAAGTACTAGAGACATTGAGTGATAGAGAAAAAGGAATATTATCGCTTAGATATGGATTAAAAGATGGAGAAAAGAAAACACTAGAAGAAGTAGGAA
>CALEBD010000426.1 GCA_937944945.1 uncultured Clostridium sp.
TGTTGTTCTTTTTGGTAATAAAGAATATGTATTTAATACAGACAATAATTTTGTTGAGCTTGGTGACGAGGGTAGTTATGTACTGAAAACAACTAAAATTAATGGACATGCTCTTTCTGGTGATATTACTATTTCTAAGAGTGATGTTGGATTAGGTAATGTTGATAATACAGCAGATACTGATAAACCTATATCTACTGCAACTCAAACTGCATTGGATGCTAAGTTTAGCCTTACCGAAGGTAATTCACTTAAGACTACAGCAGATAGCTTACCTGATAGAATAATTGCTTATATTCCTGGTAGTGAAAGTATAAAGAATCCATCCTCATTTGGTTTTACTTTAAATACTCAATATGTTAATAAGAGTAATGGAGTATACGGTAGTCTAAAACAGTCTACTATGACATATACTATACCTGCTGCAACTACTACTGATGCTGGTGTACTTGCTGCTGCAGATAAGGTTAAAATAGATAAGATAACCACTGATGGAGATGGTACCAGATACTTAGCTGACAATGGTACGTATAAGCTTATACAAGGTGGTGGTAGTGGAGATTCTGGTACTTTTATACTTGAGACTGCAGCTGCAGACCAGTTAACAGATACTGAGTATAATGACTTAAAAGATGCTATAGAAGCTAATAAGATTATTATAGCTGATTTAGGTTTGACTTTAGGCATAATAGCTCAGATATATCAACCTTGTTTTGCGGCTACCTATGACAGTGGTAGTAATAGAATTGTACTTAGCTTAACACAAACTACTGGAACTGTAAGTAGTAGTGAGGATACCAGAAGATTAGTAGTATGTGATATTATCATATCAGGTAATACTGGTCATAGTGTAAGTAGAGATAACTATAACTTAGTTAATGAAAATCAAGTACTTACATTTGGTAATACTAAAGAATATACTCCTACTACTGTTTATAGTCCTGCTACTAAGAAGTATGTAGATGATAACAGATACGGTAAGACATTCGTTGTTTCATCTGTAAATAGTTTCTTAACTAATCGTAAAGAAACTGGTTCAGCTGCTGAAACAGCTACTAATAATATATTTGGTAGTAAGGAAAGCTTCCGTGCTGTAGTAGATGATATTATCTCAAATCATACTAGATACTATATACATGTAGATGGTGATGCTAACAACTGTATAGAATTAGGTTGTGTGAATGCCTGGAAGAATGCTGATAGCAGTACGTACCAATTACATTTCATCATAACTTATTATACAAGTAGTGTACTTTACACTAAGAGAATTAGTATTAACTCAGATAATAGTGCAGATTCTGCATTTATAGAGATAGCAGACTTAGTTAACTCAGATAATATTAATGTAATGACTAAGAAGACTACATCTGAATATAATAGTCTGAGTAAGAATGATAACACCGCTTATTTTGTAGTAGATTAATATGGTAGATAGTGATTTAAAAGTAGGTTCAAGCAATGCTGAAGGTGTCTATGTAAAAGACACCCAATTGCTTTAGTTTGATTGGAGTAAGCTGTATGATAATCTGAGCTATGTTTGGGGTAGTGATGATCACAATAATTTCTTCTTTGTAATCGCTAATCTTAGTACTAATAATATACTACTGCAACGTAATGGAGAATTGACAACTGTTGAAGCTGGGAAAATAGATTGGTACACGCTTGGCGGTCAAGGACAGAATATTTTAGAGATATAGATATTTAATGAAGATGCAAACGGTAATGGAACAAGCAAACGTGTTCTTGAATATTACTCTACAATGTTAGCAGAAGGTGAAAGTATAAATTATACTTATGCACGAAATCGCATTGTAGAGAAAGGCGAAATAATAAATGATTTCGCGAGTGAGCAATATAAACAATTTGCATATCTATTATTTGTATTTAACACACAGGAATAATTATGATTGCTATAGGAGAAAAAGTAATTGGGGGGGGGTAATCGAATACGAGCCCGATCATACCAATGATTAGTATTATGGTGAGATGCTCACCTATACAGAAGTTGTGGGAGAGATGTCAAAAGGTTTATATGCCATCTAGTTTATTAGTACTACGTCTATTTATAAGACTGATATAATATACATAGATTAGGAGCTCGCTGAAGGTGATAGTTCCGCTTATTCTACTACATTCAATAGTGTATCTAGAATTAATTATGATCTATGGCACTAGAATGGACACACGTGTATTGATATAGATCATGCATCCTCCAATTTAGATTTTGATCAATTGATCAAAGTAATAAAAATATTTTAACATTTAAAAGTGGGGGGGGGTGATTACCCTCACCCTTAACACTAAAGATATGAAGAATATATTTATAGGAGATAAGAAAGTAACTAGAGATAGTATTCTGGACAAAGACAGGGCAAATAGAAAAATGGTATCTCTTAGAGGAGAAGGCTTTGATGAAGACCATTGGTATCCTTGTGACTTTGATGCAGATCCTAATGTAGTTACATTTCCTTTACACCTTATTATTCACAATACTCTAAATACTGACTCACAAGGTGATGCTAAACCTTCTTGGGCTACAAATTCAGGAGGATTTGCTCTATATGTAAACATGGAAGTCGGTGGTGCAGGATGGGGATAGTTGTATATTGACTAGAAACTAAATGCTTATACTGCCATGTGGGGTGGAGATTCTGCAGTAGGTTCTATGCATCAGGTTCAAGAACTATCTAAATTTATTATATATCTTAGAGGTGGTGCTAACTATTACTATACTTGTGATTGTGAATCAACTAATATAGTAGCTCATAATAGTTCTTATACAGTTGCATATGGGAATGATAATGCTTCATAGACATTTGATGTTTAGAGTTCTCAAGGTAACATATTAGAATACTTTACCTACGATGTAAATACTTGTCTCTGGAGAGCTAAGAACCACTGTTTAGTAAATACTAATGAATACAACTTTACTAATTCTAATATTCCACGTATATGGTTTAACTATAGAACAATGCAAGGTAATTTGGATGGTAATATAAATGATTACGCTTTCGGAAGAGGTAATGGAGAATCATATGCCAATATTTATGCAGCTGGGTTCTTTAAAGAATCTGATATTAGATTAAAATCTAACATAAAACCGTTATAGCATACTCTAGAACAAATATGCGATATACCAACTATAGAGTTTGATATGTATGATAAACATCAAATAGGTACTATTGCGTAGAATTTAGAGGAACACTTTCCAGAATTAGTAAAGACGGATGATAAAGGTATTAAAGCTGTGCAGTATGATATGCTTGGTGTAGTAGCTATAGAAGGTATTAAACTACTTAAGCAAGAAATTGAAGACTTAAAGAAACAAGTGGAGGAGTTGAAGAATGGAAGCAACTAATGAACTAGTTACAGCATCTGAAGCATCTGCAGAAGGACTTAATATAACTAGTAGTAATGAATGTATAACTAAGCAAGAGTTTGTAAACAATCTCCCTAGGGGGGGGGAGCTGCATCTCACTGGTATGAATACATACCAATACACATTAGTTATTAATAATTCTTCAAGAGATTTAACTGGTACTGTAGTATATCAAGATGGTGACTCCACTAATTTTACATTCAA
>CALEBD010000427.1 GCA_937944945.1 uncultured Clostridium sp.
TATTGCCACTCATTATAAGCTCTGTATCATATTCTTTGATAACATCGCCAAGATTTTTAAGAAATTCATCAGAAGCCTCTTTTTCTGCTATATCTTTAGGTATTTTTTTAACTCTTATAGGTGCTTGAGTTATATTTTTTAATACATTAAAATGTGGAAATAAGTTAAAGTTTTGAAATACAAGTCCTGTTTTTAATCTTATCTCGTTTAATACATCATTACTTGCATATTCTACTTTGCCATTATGTGTAGATACCATAACTTCTCCATCTACAGTAATTTTCCCGGAATCTATAGTTTCTAATCTATTTATACATCTAAGTAATGTAGATTTACCAGAACCAGAAGATCCTATTATAGAAACTATTTCTCCATGGTTTACTTCCATAGATATATCTTTTAGAACTTGTAAGTCTCCAAAGTTCTTCTCTAAATTTTCAACTGATAAAATTTTCATTTTTAGCCTCCTATTCATAGTAATCTAATTTCTTTTCTAAGTAGAAACAGAATCTTTCAACTACAGTATTCATAATTAGATAAAAAATACCAGCTACTATTAATGGTACTGTAGAAAATTGAGATGACATTGTAGCCCCTGCAAGTTTGAATATTTCTGCAACACCGATTACTTGAGCCAAAGCAGTATCTTTTACTAATGTCATAAGTTCATTACTCAGAGGTGGTATTATTCTTTTTACAACTTGAGGTAAAATTATCTTAAAGAATGTTTCACTTTTTCCAAAGCCTAATACTGTTGCTGCCTCATATTGACCAACAGGTATAGATTCTATACCACTTCTATATATTTCAGCAATATAAGCACTATAATTTAATGTAAATGCCAGTATTGCTGCCCAAAATCTCGGTAAAGTTGTACCGAATATATAGTATGGTGCAAAATAGAAAAACATCAATTGAAGTATAAGAGGTGTTCCTCTCATAATAAGTAAAAATACTTGTATAGGTATTCTTATAATAGCGAATTTTGACATTCTACCAAAAGCTACAAACATGCCAAGTATTGATGAGAATATTATTGTTAAAAAGAATATTTCTAAAGTAACAATTGAACTTGGCAACATATTTTTGACTAAATTAATTATGCTTTCAAAATCCAATTTAATCCCCCCTGTCTAAAATTTATAAAGTCTTATATCTTAAAAAAGGCGCCAATTTTAAAGTCTTAGACTTATAAATTTGACACCTTTTAAAATATACTTTAGTCTGAAATTTTAAATTAACTATTTATCTTTACCGATTGTAGTTAAATCTTCACCAAACCATTTTTTACTTATTTTTGCTAATGTACCGTCTTTTTGCATTTCTTTTAAAGTATCTTCAACTTTTTTACATAAAGCGTTGTCGCCTTTTCTAAAACCAACACCCATTTCTTCGTCTAATATAGTAGTGTCTTCTATAATGCTGTATTTTCCTGGGTCTTTTGTCATATAGTAACGAGCAACTACTGTATCCATAGCAACTGCATCAGAACCGCCAACTTCTAAGTCCATTAATGCTTTTACATTGTCTTCAACACCTATAAATTCTTTAAAAGAATCTTTTAAATTAGTATCTTTGTCTATAGTAGCATATGCAGTTGATCCGCTTTGTGCTGCTACTACCTTACCTTTTAAATCAGCCTCAGTTTTTATTCCTGAATCAGCTAATACTACAAATATTTGTGGATTTGACATATAAGGTTCTGTAAAAGTTAGTACTTTTTCTCTTTCAGGAGTTATTCCAAAACCATTCCATATACAGTCTATATTTTTAGATGATAATTCTTGTTCTTTACTTTCCCAGCTTACAGGTTGGAATTTTGCTTTGATGCCCATTCTCTTACATGTTTCTTTAGCTAAATCGACATCAAATCCCACAATCTTATTGTCTTTATCTCTATAACCCATTGGAGGGAAAGAATCATCTAATCCTACAATTAATTCCCCTTTGTCCATTACATACTGTAGTGAATCATCCTTTGAAGAACTGCTAGAATCTGACGATGAACATCCGCCTAAAAGTGTACTAAACCCCATCACAAGAGCTAATGCTATAGCTGATAATTTTTTCATAATACTACCCCCTATGAATATATTAAATTTTAAAAATTACTGCTTGAAGGAATAGTAACACATTTCGATCGGCAAGTCAATATTTTCCAGTTACATTTCGAACTATATTGTAGTTTTAAATTTAAAGATTCGTTTTTAAACTATATACAACAAATTTCTCTTTATCATCATTTTTATATAGGTCTTTTAAAATGATTTCTTTTTCTAATATAAATGGTGTTCTATATTCTAAAAATTGAATATAATCATCACTTGGATAATAAATTATTAGATCCATATCCCTAGGATTTTCTTCATAAGATATTAATATATTTTCAATTACTTTCATAAAGATTTGGACTGAAAATGGATTGAAGAAATAAAACTTGTTGTCATTTTTTTCAATTGTGTAATTTTGAGATAAATTACAGTAAAAGTTTATTTTATCTTCTATTTTTTTATGATGTTGAATATATTTTGATTTATTTAGTAGAGATTCGTTATAATATATTTCATTCATTTCAACTCCAGTTGTATAACATTTGAAAAAGTGATTAATATAAAATACAATTCTTCCCTTTCCAGAGCCAAAGTCTACTATATGATCATCTTCTTTTAAATTGTATTCGTTAAATAGTGTGTCTAGTGCTTCATATAATGTTGGTTGGTATGGGTGATTGTGTGGTGAAGTCTTGTTCCAGTTTTCGTTTCCTGCTGTGTTTATATTTAATAATTTTTCATAGTAATTTTCGTTCATATTTTTT
>CALEBD010000428.1 GCA_937944945.1 uncultured Clostridium sp.
AATGGCATAATAATATTCAAATAAATCAAACCCAATAATACAAAACCCAAATAAAATAACAAAAAGTCAAAAAGAAATAAAAAAAGTAAAAATGAAATGATATCAAAAGAATCAATACTGTCATAAATCATACAAATATTGTCATCAAAGTTACAAAATTGGTAAAATATGCTATAATTACAGATAAAATAAAATATTGATTGCCAAACTTCTTATTTGGAAAGTTATCTTATGAATAATTTATTATTTTGAAAGATGTATTCCTGATTTAGTGCTATATAGGGATATTTTATTTCAAGTGTAGGAATATTAAATTTCCAAGCACATAAGTATGGAAATATTGAATTTCTAGGGAATTTGTTATTTAGAGAATACAGAGGATCTGGCGGTTAATAAATTTATATTACAAATGGGTGATTTGAGGATATCACGAGAAATTATGGAGGCGAAAATGGGAGAAGCGGTAAATATTAAAGAGTATTTAGACATATTTAGAAGAAGAAAATGGATCGCTATTGTGACTATTTTAATTTGTCTAGGATTTGGGGGATATAAAACTTATAAAAATTATATTTCGTATGTGCCGACTTATATGTCTAATGTTACGATTAGGATTAATTCTATTAAATCTATACAGGAGGATGAGAAAAAGATTAATACAAGTAGTAGTGATGATTCGGGGGATACTTCGGGTTATAGTAGTTCTGGATCTAGTAGTGGTTTAACGGCGGCAGAGGAGAAGGCAAAACAGGATCAAGAAAAATTAAACAAGATTTATAGTGCTTATTCTGGTTCTGCGTCTATGGCGAATCAAAATATTGCGACTTCTTATTTGGGACTTGCTACTTCTAGTGATGTTAGAAAGAATGTGGCATCTCTTACTGGATTAAAGACTAGTCAAATTGGGACTATTACTGCTGCTCAAAGTGAGGAAATTCCACAGTTTATCAAGATGACTGTAACAACTTCTTCGCCTGAGGTTGCAAAACAAGTTGCTGAGGCTCTTCCTGAGGCTTATAATACTGAGCTTAAGAGAGTCATCAATTTGGACTGCGTTGAGGTTGTTTATAAGGCGAGTAATGGAAGTTTGATTCCTAGAAGTAGGGATTTAACTTTAGTTCAGGCTCTTGGGATAGGAATTGTTGTGGCTATATTTTTAGTATTATTATCTGAATGTTTAGATACTAAGATAAAAACTCCTGAGGATGTTGAGAAGTATTGGGATTTACCTTTGATAGGAACTATTCCAATGGATGATGGAAAGTCAAAGGGAAGACATACAGTTAAAGCTTAAAATTATAGATAAAAAATTTAAGGGGGATTAGCTATGGCAATGTTAGCAGCGTATGATGAAGGAAATTTTGAGTTAAATGAGTCGTACAGGGAGATTAGGACTTATTTAAGTATTAATAAAAATATAAAGACGATTTTGATTACTAGTGCTGAGATGGATGAGGGGAAGACTACTATTGTTTGTAATTTAGCGAAGTGTTTTGCTGAGTTAGAGGGGGTTAAGGTTCTTCTTCTTGATTGTGATTTTAGAAAAAGGGGCGTTAGTAGATATTTTGGGATTGAGAATACTTTTGGTATTGCAGATATAGTTTTTGGATACAAAAAACAATCAGAATGTATTAAGAAGGTTGGAGATTTGGATATAATTACTTCTGGTGGAGTTCCTTCTAATACTTCTATTTTACTTAATTCTCAGTCTATGAAAGATACTTTGGCAAAGTTGAGAGAGGAATATGATTATGTATTTATTGATTCACCGCCTATATGCAGATTGAATGATGCATGTATAATTACTCAATATGTGGATGGGACAGTTTTGATAAATGCATCTAAGGCAATTGATGCTAAAGTTGCCAATATTACGTTGGAAAAGTTAAATAAAGTTGGGGCAAATGTTATTGGAGTTGTGCTAAATAAGTTTAGTGCACAGAAATACAGTTATTATAATAGTTATTATGGATATGCTGGATATTATGAGGACAAGCCTAAACGAGGATTATTTAAACGAAAAAAGAGAAAAAAACACAAAAAAAAATAAAGAATTATCAAGAAATATAAGGAATTTTTAATTTTTTGTAGAAATTTATAGATAGATTTAGTCTGCATTATAGAAATATTTATACCAAATAAATTAGGGGAATGATTTTAATCAAAAATGATCTTGTTAAGGGGGAAACAAAGAGATAATTTGGTCTAAATATAAGGGGGGAATATTATGATAATAAAACTTATGAAAGTATTAGACGATATTTCAAAAGATGCTGACAAGTGCAAGATGAGACAAATTATTTTATTAGCTATAGACGGAATTTTATGTGCACTTAGTTTTGTCATAACTTTGGCTTTGTTGGGGTTTGACATTTCTAGGTTTTCATTAATACCGATAATTATTTATGTAGCTATAAATGAAACATTTTTATTATTATTTAGATGTTATGACAGTCTGTGGAAATGTGGCGGAGAAAGAGAAATAGCATCGATATTTGTCGCTTGTTTTTGTGCAGTTTTACCATCTGCAGCAATAATCGCACTAACACACAGTAAATTAAA
>CALEBD010000429.1 GCA_937944945.1 uncultured Clostridium sp.
TATATATATCCCCTATATATTTTGTAGAATTTTGATTTGGTTCATCTCCATTAGTTGTATAGTAATAGCTATGACCTATATTCATATTATCTTTATTTAATTTTACCCAAATTGGAGATACATATTTTCCTGGATTTGTATCTAGTTTAGCTGATGTTGGTACTTTTTTTACTGAATTTAATATGTTTTTTATCTTATCAGATACATTTTCCTCTCCCACTTTATCTACATATCTCTTTAAAAAGTCATATGCATCATCACCATCTATAGTAAGTACAACATCGATTATTTGTAAAAGTAAATCCTCATCTTCTATATCTAAATTTTGTACTTCTTCTAATAAATCAATAGATTTATCAAATTCATTTGCTTCTATACATTTCTTTGCCTCTTGCATCTTTGCTTGAATTTGTCTTGATTTTATTGTTGGTGATAATACTGCTTTATAAGCAATACCTAAGATAGCTATAAGAGCTATCAGTATTATAAATATCTTTTTTTTACTTTTTCCCCTCACTGATTATATTCCTCCTCATTTCGATATTTTTTACCAAAATATACTATACAACAATATACAAATATTAACAATACACATAATGTTAGATAAGTTAAAAGCCTTCTATATAATATAGAAGGCTTTTTTGTGTCTTTTTAAATTTTGATTTATATATAGAGTTCGATTTTTATAAAATTGGTTGTTGGTTGTTCATTGAATAACCATCATACATAACATCTTTTAAGTCTATATTGTTGCCTTTGTTGTTTTCTTTTACTTTGCTAAGTTTTTTAACTGCACCATATGGTTCTTTAAGAGATAGTTTATCTCCTTTTCCTGAAATAACCCAAAGCACCTTATATCCCCTTGGATGCACTTTTAAGCAGTCTTCACCTTTTCCATCTGTAAAGTAGATAAGCATGTTGTATTTTTTTGTGCTGTTATTTAAATACTCAAACACTGGGCCAAACTTAGTTCCTCCACCTGCTGTAACTCTATCTTGAACGTCTTTTAATTTTTTTACTTTATATACTTTTTTTATTCCGTTGTCACACTCTATTATAGTTATTTCGTGGTTGTGATTTTTGACGATTGCTAAAACTTCTTTTATAGCTTGTTTGAACTCTTCGTCACTTATACTTCCACTTATGTCGATTGCGACTGCAATTTCGGCTTTGTGATTTCTAAGCTCTCCTCTCAAATCGAGCCTATTTGGTTGTCTTCTACTTCTTCTTGTTATTGTCTTTTTTTTGTTCGCTTCTATTGTCCCCATTATCTTTTTAAGGTATAGGTTCCATGGTAGTTCTCCGTTTTTGCTTTTTAACTTAGATATTATTGAATCTAGGTATTCTGGAGTCTTTCCTTTTTGCGAAAGGCTGACAAACTTTTGAGTAAACTCAGACATTGTCTTTTCATCTATATCATCTGAATCATCCCATATATCGTGAGTTTTTGCTGGATCATATTCATTTTTAAACTCCATATTTTGAGATTCATCATTTTCTAACTCATCATCAGTATTTGTATCGTGTTCTTCTCCGTCTTCGTTTTCTTCTTGCAAATCTAATTCTATCTGGATTTTTTGTAAATAATATTCAAAAGTCTGAAATGCTTCAAGCTTGAGATTATAATTTAAATTTACCCATTCTAAAGTTGTTGAATATGGTGGGAGTGCATCTAAATACTGGTTTACAACTACATCCATAGCCAAGTTTATCGCCAAAGTGCTATATCGTCCGTTTTCTTTTAGCTCCTTTGCCCTTACTAAGTGTAGAGATATAACATGTAAAATTTCGTGTTTAATCGTCGTCTCCATCTGACTCATATTTAATTTTAAAAATATAAGTGGATTAAAATATATTACGTATTTAGCTCCTTTAAAATTCACTCCACTCGGGCTACTCATATCAAACTTCAAATCTCTGTTCATTTGGAATAAAAAATACCCATAGAAGTTATCTTTGTCTTCCATTAAGTTAAAATTCACCTTATCTACAAGAGAGAAAAACTCCCTCCTAAATTCATCAGACACTTCTATCTCAATGTCTTTATCCCAATCAATCGATTCATCGTAACTTGCTCTTTCAACAAATTCAACAGCTTGAGCGTAGAGTTCTTCTTTCTTTTTATTAAAATAAGTTTCCATACCTTATCCCCTTATTAAGCTGTAAGATTGAAAATATAAATCTATAAATTCTTCATTTTCACTAGCTATTTTGTATAATTCGCCATAATTATTTTTTATATCTTTCATAATTCCAACCATTAAATCAACTGGATATAATCTTAAAAATTCTACTAATCTTTGTATATAATCAAACCCACCTGAATTTAATTTGTTGTTTTGTATGTCTGATTCTAGTGATTTTAATATATTCATAGCACTGATGTATAGTCTTGTATGGTTTTCATTTTTAACTTGTTCTACAACTCTTTCGTCAAGTTCTTCTCCATTAAACACATCATTATAACTTATTATTGGTTTTGCATCAGAATTTATAAAACTCATAAACTCTTGTGCTATAACTCTTCCCACATTACCTGAGGTATTTTTAAACGTAATTAAA
>CALEBD010000430.1 GCA_937944945.1 uncultured Clostridium sp.
TGCATAATGTCCTCAGCGCAGCCGGGGGCTTCTATAATAAAATTGATATAGTTATAATGTTTCAATTTTTAAAATATGGAGGAGAATTATGGACGAATCAAGATTTATTAAGATGATAAATATAAATCCTACTCTTATAGAAAATATAAAAAATCCAACAGATGAAATGAAGTTACTTGCAGTTAGAAAAAACGGGCTAGTAATTAAATATATAGAAAATCCGACAAAGGAAATGCAAGAAATCGCAATAAGCAAAAATGCAAAGGCGATAGAATATATAGAAAATCCAAGTGAGGACATAATGCTAAAAGCTGTTAAGAGCGGGTGGAGCAGTTTAGCATATATAAAAGAGCCGACAGAAAATGTAATAAAAGCTGCAATTGAACAAGCGGGATGGGCAATACAATACATAGATGACCCAAGTGAACAGTTGCAATTATCGGCGATTAGAAAGAATTACGATGCAATAAAATATATAAAAAATCCATCAGAAAAAGTTCAGTTAGAAGCGATAAAAGAAAATTATGATGCGATTAGATATATAAAAAATCCAAGTTATAAAATAGAATTAGAAGCAATAAAAGAAAACGAATCAGCTATAAACTTTATACAAGATTTAGATGAAGAGAAGATGGTATCATTTTTAAAACAAAATATCTTAGTTATAAAATATTTATACAAAAAACTAAGTATAGAAAAGATAGAAGAGGCTTTAAAAGAAGTGATATCAAAAGAAGATGTAGAAGAAAAATATATAAGGGATTTTTTAAATTGCAGCGTTATAGATAGAAATAGTGATGCAATAAAATTAGATAAAGTAATATTTATATATAAATACGGAAGCAAAATGGCTAAGAAAATAGCTATGGACGAAAAATTAAAAATGATGTAATTATAAAATAGTTTAGGAGAAATAATATGAATTTTTTAGATACATTTAGAAGTATTGAGCTAATACTAGAAACGGGAGAAGTACCTCTAGTAGTTGGTGAGAGTGGAATCGGAAAGACAGCTTTAGCAAACAAAGTGGCAAAAGATAATGGATGGAAGGTCGTTGTAATAGACGGAAACTTATTAAAAGAAGGAGAAATCGGAGGACTTCCAAGTGTTGAGTCTTATACAACAACAAATAAAGAAGGATGTAAAATAGAAAAGAAAACAACTATTTATGCAGTCCACACAAAACTTAGAGAAATAGACAAAGAAATCGAAAATGGAAACGAAGTACTTTTATTTATAGATGAGTTAAACCGTTGTGAACATGCAGTCCAACAAGAACTTATGAACCTTATATTAAATAGAGAGATAAACGGATATAAGCTAGACAAAAATGTAAAAATACTAGCTGCAATGAATCCATCAAACGAATACGGAGCAGAGCTTGACTACCAAGTTGTAGATATGGACCCAGCACAAGAAAACAGATTTGTTTGGCTTAATATGGAGTCAGATGCGAGCGAATGGATAAACTGGGCTATGAACAACAATATCGAGCCAAAAGTAGTTGAGTTTATATCTACATTCCCAGAATATCTACACAAGGTAAACGAAGGCGATATAAATGCAACACCTAGAAGTTTTGAGAGAATTTCTAAAACTTACTCAGTTTATAAACAAAAGAAAGACTCAATCCCTAAAGAGGTATTTTTAAACGTAATTAAAGGTAATGTG
>CALEBD010000431.1 GCA_937944945.1 uncultured Clostridium sp.
TCACACCTACAAATACACTTTCTAAAAATAAACTACTATGTCCCATAATATCCTGCATTCCAAACTTACCAAATAAATAAGTTGTTACCAGTCCTAATATAAAAGGAATTAATACACCTAAAACTGCTATTACAAAACATGCTTTCCCTTGTTTTTTTAATTCGTATATATCAGTTTCTAAACCAGCAATAAACATCAAGAATATTACCCCTATTTCTGATAATTGCATTATAAATTCACTTTCCACAACTAAATTTAATACACATGGGCCAATTATAATCCCAGCCAATAATGCCCCAACTACTTGTGGTAGTTTAATTTTTCTAGATATCAATCCTAATAATTTAGTCGAAAATAAGATTAATGATATCTCAAATAAAAAATAATAAGAATTCATATTAATATGTCCTCTACTTTCATAATATTTAATTTATAAAATTTTCCTTCCCTAACGCAACTGATATTATACACCCATTGAAATAATATATCAAAAGAAAATTTCAATCTTTTTCCAACATTTCAAAAGAAAACATTTATTCCAAAGGTTTTAGTTATGTAATTTTTTCCACTTCTTATTATGTAATAAATCTATTTCCATAGAAAGTTTATAAGAAATATAATAACGAGTAAATTTATTTTCTAATGTAAAATAAAAAGACGTTTTTAAAAAACGTCTTTTTATATAAACCAATTATAAATATTTATCATTTTTTATGAGATGCTACTATAGCTCCATATGCTATAGAATATAATTTTGATTCATGAGTATCTGCTCTTGATACTAAAACTATTGGAGATTTTGCACCCATTATTATACCTGCTGATTTTGCACCTGCAGCATATGTAAATGCCTTGCCTATTCCGTTTCCAACCTCAATTGTCGGCATCAATATTATATCTACATCTCCACCAACTTGTGTTTTAAACTTCTTAACTTCACATGCTTCTTTTGATACTGCCAAATCAAACGCAAGAGGACCTTCAACAATTACATTGTCTCCAAATTCGCCATTTTTACCTGATTCTTCTAATTGTTTTGCATCGATAGTTGCTTGCATCTTAGGATTTACCTTTTCTTTTGCTGCTAAAGCTGCCACTTTTATAGTTTTTAGTCCCAATGGCTCTGTAGCTTCTATCGCATTTTTTAATATTTTTACTTTTTGTTCATAATCAGGGGCAATATTCATACCTCCATCAGTTGTTACTAATAATTTATGATAAAAATCTACTTCATAAATCATAACATGACTAAGCAAACTATCCGTTCTAAGTCCCCATTCTTTATTTAAAACTGCTTTTAAAATTACAGATGTATCTAAAAGTCCTTTCATAACAAAGTCTGCTTCTTTGGAAGAAACCAATTTTACAGCTACCTCTGCGCATTCTTCTATAGTTTCTTTATTTATTATTTTTATTCCATTTAAATCAAAGTTTATTTCTTTTGATATATTTCTTATTTCATCTTCATGCCCCACTAATATCGGTGTTATTATTTCCATCTCAGTAGCACTTTTTATTGCAAGTAATACTTCCTCATCATGCGCAGCTGCAACTGATAAGATTGCTTTTTCACTACCTTTTAAAACATCTAACATTTCATCTAGTTTTTTAATCATACAATCTACTCCTTACTGGTATTTGAATTTCTGAAACCATTTCACTCTCACAAGTTATTAAACTAGGGTCTACTAATTGTATCTCTATTGAATCATCGATTATTTCATAATTATTTTTTATGATATATTCATCCAACTTTTTATAATATTTTGGGGCATCTTTGTGGTATCCATTATATCTAATAGATAAATATTTCGATTTTGGAAATACTTTTACTATATTTTTTTCATACTGTCCTTCTTCAACTATAACAAATGCACGATTATATTCGGTATATATCTTATTTTTTAAGTTATCCTTTGAAATCGATATCCCTACATCTCCGTAAGTTAAGCTTACCTTATATTCAGATACCTTTGCTAATTTTCTAACTAATAATTCAACACCTTTATAGGATATGTTTTCTTTGTATTCAATTACACACCTTTGTTCAAAGTCAATTTCTCTTATCTGATCTAAAAAATCTAATTGTACCGCATCTTGTATCTGAAATATCTTTTTATTTATTTTTTGTTGAATTAGTTTTAATTCATTTATTTTTTCTTCTATAATCTTATTTTGATATTCTAAAGAATCTACTATACTACTCAAATTCAATGTATTTAAATGATATTTTGCTTAAACTAAGCCCTAATTCCTTTAAGTACTGTATTGTCTCTAGACATTCAAATTGATCTATTGAATAATATCTATATTTATTATGTTCATCTACATAACTCGGCTTAAATAAGTCAATCTCATCGTAATATCGAAGTGTCTTACTATTTATATTAAATAATTTTGAAATTTCTCCAATAGTAAAAAATTCTTTCATATATCACACGCCCCTAAAATTATACATTACTCTTCTTTATAAATTCTAGCTTCTTCTTCTCCCCTTAAAACTCTAAGTCCTCCAAATGCAAGGGCTTCTAATTCATTTTCTCCAGGTAGTATTTCAACAGGAGCAATAAATTGAACTCTTTTTTTAATACTCTCTGTCATATATTTAGAATAAGCTATTCCCCCTGTTATAATTATAGCATCAACAACTCCATTTACAACAGTTGCTAATTCTCCTATTGACTTAGCTATTTGTAGCGCCATTGCATCGTATATTAATTTTGCATCTTCATCTCCATCGCTTATTTTGGATTCCACTTCTCTAGCATCAAAAGTGTGCATATATGAATATATTCCACCTTCTCCTCTAACTCTTTTTTTCATCTCTTTATGAGAGTATTTCCCGCTATAACATAAGTCTATCAAACTAGTTACAGGTAATCTTCCTGCACGACTAGGTGAAAAAGGTCCCTCTTCATCAGATACAAAATCTATCATATGTCCCTTTTCATGTACATTTAAACTAATTCCACCACCTAAATGTGCAACTATAAGGTTTAAATCTTTATATTCTTTATTATGCATTTTTGCATATTTAATAGCCATAGCTCTTGTATTTAAGGCATGAGTTAAACAGTGTCTATCCATTCCATTTAGCCCTGAAGGTCGTGCTATATCAATACATTCGTCTACACAAACTGGGTCATATATATATGAATCTACTCCAATTTCATTTGCAAGCGAATAAGATATAACAGCTCCTAAATTTGATGCATGTTCTAAAGTTGGATTATTTCTAAGTCTATCTATCATTTCATCATTTATCTTATATGCTCCACTTTTTACAGGTGGAAGACCTCCACATCTTCCTACTATCGTATTTATACTTTTTAAGTCTATATTATTTTCATCTAATACATTGTGTATCTGTTCTTTTCTCATTTTATATTGATCTAATATATTATCAAACTTAGATATTTCAGCTGCATCATGCTCTATTGACTTTGTTAGTATTGGCTTTTCATCTTCATATACAGCAAACTTTGTAGATGTTGATCCTGGATTTATAACTAAAACTCTATAAGACATACCTCTTCCTCCCATTTTATATAGATAAAATTATATAGATAAAAAGCTATTATAAGTCTTTTCTCATAACAGCTCTTTACCTTAAATAAATTTTTATTTAAATATAACTATTTAACTTTTATTATCTATTTAAATTAGATAAATTAACTTACTAATTCCATTCCTTCATGTAAAGCTCTTATATTTATATCAATAAACTTCTCTTTTACATTGTCTTTTATAATTTGTTCCCAATCTATCTCTTCTAAGTGCATACCTTTTATAACTGTACCTAGTAAAATTATATTCATAACTTTTTCATTTCCAAGTTCAACTGCTTTATCAGCTGCATTTATAACTTTTGCATGTAATTCTTTTAATTTTTCGTCCACTTCTTCTACCTTATATTCAGCGCTACCTGTTATAGTTGCTACTGATTCCATCTTATAGTTATTAGCTACTATTGTTCCACCTTCTTTAAGATATTTTAAATATCTTAGTGCTTCTACTTTTTCAAATGAAACTATCATATCTGCTCCACCAATTTCAATAACTGGAGAATAAACTTTATCTTTTGAATATCTAATTTGAGATGAAACTGAACCTCCTCTTTGGCTCATACCGTGTATTTCACTCATTTTCACATCGTATCCTTCTTGCATTAGACCTATTGTCAACAATTTACTAGCTAAAATAGTTCCTTGACCACCTACACCAACTAACATTATGCTTTTAGTCATTTTATTTTTCCTCCTTTACTATGGCGTCTTTTGGACAAACTTGTAAACAAACTTCACAACCTAAGCATTGGTTTTTATCTATTAAAGCTTTTTTCGTTTCTTTATTAACTGATATTGCTGGACATCCAGTTTTTGTGCATTTTTTACATCCTACACATTTTTCTTCATCTACAACACATTTATCTGTAAATACTTTTCCGAATTCGTCTATATCTGCTTGTGAAAATCTCTTAAGAGCACATGGCCATCTAGTTATAATAACTGACGCTTCGTCTAAACTAATTGCCCAATCTAGTGCATCTCTTACTTCATCTAATTTATTTGGATTTATGACTCTTATATTTTTCATTCCTAAAGCTCTTACTACTTGTTCAATATTTATTGCTGTTGTATCATCACCTTGTAGTGTAAAACCTGAGCCTGGATTTTCTTGATGTCCTGTCATTCCTGTTATTCTATTGTCTAATATTATTGAAATTGAATTTCCCTTATTGTATATAACATCGATTAAGCTGTTTATTCCTGTGTGGAAGAAAGTTGAATCTCCAAGTACACCTATTACTCTTTTTTCATTTCCATCAACCATATTAAGTACCTTTTGACATCCATGAGCTGAACTTAAACTAGCCCCCATACATACAACAAAGTCCATCGCATTATATGGTGAAGCAAATCCTAAAGTATAACATCCAATATCTCCAGCAACTACAACGTCTTTTCTCTTTCCTAATTCATAAAATAGACCTCTATGTGGACATCCTGCACAAAATGTAGGAGGTCTTGGTATAACTAAGTCTGGATCTATATCTTCATGTTTAAAGTTTTCTTTAAATATGCTCTTTCTAATTACATCAGGAGTCATTTCACCATATGCAGGTAGTATATCTTTTCCTATACAATCTACACCTAATGATTTTACATGTTCTTCTATAAATTTATCATTTTCTTCTACTATGTAGATTTTTTCTACTTTAGAAGCAAATTCTTTAATTTTTTCATCTGGCATTGGATTTGTAAATCCTAATTTTAGATAAGATGCATTATTATTAAAGACTTCTTTTGCAAAATTGAAACACATTCCTGAAGATATAACGCCGACTTTAGCTCCTTCATTTATTTCCATATAATTTACTTCTGTTTCATTTGAGAATTTATATAATTTCTTTTCTCTTTCTTCTACATCTACTCTTAATAATCTAGCATTAGCAGGTACTGTTACTCTTTTTACTACTTTTTCATAAGGTTTTATACCAACTTCATTTCTATCTTCACATTCAACTAAGCCCTTTGAATGGCAAAGTCTTGTAGTAAGTCTCATTATTACTAAAGTATTGAAATTTTCACTTATTTCATAAGCCATTTTCATCATATCTTTTGCCTCTTGGCTTGTGGATGGTTCTAATAGTGGTACTTTTGCTGATTTTGCATAATTTCTATTATCTTGCTCGTTTTGAGATGAATGCATACCTGGTTCGTCCGCAGTTATTACTACAAATCCTCCATTTATACCAGTATATGCAACTGTGAATAATGGGTCTGCTGCCACATTAAGTCCAACATGTTTCATAGATGCTAAAGTTCTTGCCCCTGCAAATGCTCCACCTGCAGCTGATTCTAATGCTACCTTTTCATTTGGAGCCCATTCAGCTACTATATCATCTTTATATAAAGCTATATTTTCTAATATTTCTGTACTAGGAGTTCCTGGATATGCAGACGCATATTTAACACCAGCTTCATAAGCTCCACGTGCTATCGCCTCATTACCTGTCATTAATTTCTTCATAACTAAATCCCCTTAAATATATCTTGTAATCGTTTTCCTTCGTATTATTAAAAATCATTTAATGAATTATCATTGTACTTATCTTTAATAAAAGCATATAACATTCCAGTTGTTGGAATGTCAATCAAAAATTAGTGTTTTTTGTTTATCTACTCTAAAAAATTACTTTAATTTATATTTTTAACTTATTTCTTTATCTTTGTTTGGGAAAATTGCGTAT